>JAJRYI010000219.1 GCA_024275815.1 Actinomycetes bacterium
GACGCCACCGTCGTCCCCCACGACCCCGCCCCGATCACCGCGTACTTCATGGTGACACGATAGAGGAGACCACCCCGATGCGCTGCTGGCTGTGAGCTGTGAGCTGTGAGCTGTCGGCTGTGAGCTGTCGGCTGTGAGCTGTCGGCTGTGAACTGAACTACATCCTTGCAATTCTCGGCGAGCTCTAGCAACCTGGTCTGCGTGCTGCCGAGGAACACCACTGAGGACTCCCCGCAGAAGGCGTACGTTCTCGACACGTGCGTCCTGCTCGCAGATCCTCAAGCGATCTTGCGATTCGACGAGCACGAGGTCGTTCTTCCTCTCGTCGTCATCGAAGAACTCGATCGTCAAAAGACGAGGATGGATGAGGTGGGCGCCAACGCTCGGCGTGCGATCCGGCTCCTCGAGGAGATGGGTGCATCGGACCGTGGAGGGCTGGCGGACCCCCATCGCCTTCCTGGTGGCGGGTCGGTTCGCATCGAACTCAACGGGATCTACTCCGACAGGCTTCCCGAGGTTCTGAATCCGTCGACGCCGGACCATCGGATCCTGGCGACCTGCCTCAACATCGATGACTCGGGGCGTGAGGCGGTGCTCGTGACGAAGGATGCCGCGCTGCGCATCAAGGGGGCCCAGCTCCAGGTGACCGTTGAGGATTACCGGGGAGACACGGTCGTCGTCGATGAGAGCTACAGCGGTGTCGCCGAAGTCGAGGTCGATGCCGACGTCATCGAGGAGATCTACCAGTCGGGGAAGGCGGTCATCCCCGAGTACGAGGGGATCATCAACCAGTACCTCATCCTGAAGGGACCCGGCTCCGCCTCGGCGCTCGCTAGAGCCGCTGAGGGTGGAACCGATCCGGTTGCCGTTCGTGTGGCGGGTTCCCGGCATCTGTTCGGCATCGAGACCAAGAACACGAGACAAGCCTTTGCGACCGACCTGCTCATGGACCCGGATGTCACGGCAGTGTCCCTGATGGGGATGGCAGGAACGGGCAAGACGTTCCTATCACTGGCTGCTGCGCTCGAGCAGGTCATCGAGATCGGCCGGTACCGCAGAGTGTCGGTGTACCGGCCGCTCATCGCGCTCGGGCGCCAGGAGGTGGGGTTCCTTCCCGGAGATCTCACAGACAAGCTCGAACCGTGGATGGCCGCGGTACACGACAATCTCTACGCCCTCTTCGGCGGTGACGGAGCCAACCCGAGAGACATGGTCGAGGAACTCTTCGAACGTGACCTCCTCGAGATGGCTGCGGTCACGTACCTGCGGGGGCGATCCATCACGGGAGAGATCGTCATCGTCGACGAGGCCCAGAACCTCGAGCTTTCGACGCTCAAGGTCATCCTCACTCGTATGGGTGAGAACTCGAAGGTCGTCTTCTGTGGGGACCTCACTCAGGTCGACAACCCGTACGTGTCGCCGTACGGCGGACTCGCTGCACTCATCGAGAAGTTCAAAGGCAACCCGATGTTCGGACACATCACGATGGAACGCACCGTCCGCAGCCCGCTGGCAGAACTCGCAACCAAGCTGTTGTGACCCCTTCTCCCGTCCCCCCTGAAGGGGGGACA
>JAJRYI010000220.1 GCA_024275815.1 Actinomycetes bacterium
CAGTTCCTCTGCGATGTAGACGATCGACAGTGACGCAAGGGCGACGAGGGCGATCCTCACGACGGCCTGGGAGATGACGTACGCAGGCACGGAGGGGATGAACGCCGTTGTGAGGCTTCCGAAAGCGAGGAGAACGAACGCTGCGAGGAGCGGCTTGCGGCGGCCCGAGCGGTCAGCCTTCATCGAGAAGAGAACGCCGAGAAGCGAGGCTCCACGCACCGCAGCGAAGATGGCGCTCATTTGTCCCTCGGTCAGGTCGAGCGACGCCCGTGCGAACGGCAGGGTGTGGGGCATCTGGCTTCCCGCGTAGCCGGCGATGAAACCGACGATCGACATGAGGAAGAGGATCCGCCGGTCGAACGGCGTGAACGAGCGGGGTTCTGCAGGTGGTTGTGGAGACGTCATGGCACCGGGATGGTCGGGAGTACGCGAGGGTAACCGTATCATCTGTGAAGCCCGTGTTGGCGGTGACCGTGATTTGCGTGGTGGCCGGAAGGTACTGGGAACGAACGCCGACGGGTGGGCGTTGTTCGACGGAACGACAGCGAGTTGCCGGAGTGAGGCTGGAACAGTGCAAGTGAGCATCATCGCGGCGCTCTTCGCCGGTGCAGCATCGTTCCTCTCGCCATGTGTGCTCCCGTTGCTTCCCGGCTACATCAGCCTCATGTCGGGGTACGACATGAACGAACTCGCAGAGGGCAACGTCTCGATGCGCAGGGTCACCGGGCGCACCGCCTTGTTCGTACTCGGATTCACGGTCGTCTTCGTCGCCCTCGGAGCCACAGCGACGTCGTTGTCGAGTTTCCTGTCGCAGTCGATATTCACCATCCTCGCCGGCTGGATGATCATCCTCATGGGGCTCTTCATCGCGATATCTGCGGTGTGGAGCCCACGCTGGATGATGCCGATGATGCGCGAGCGGCGCATCGATGCGTCGGGTGCCAGGAAGCTCGGGAACTTCGGGCTGCCCCTCATGGGCGGAGCGTTCGCATTCGGATGGACGCCGTGCATCGGCCCGTTTCTCGGGGTAGCACTCCTCCTCGGTGCGAGCACCGACACCGTCGGGCAGGGGATGGTCGTTCTGTTCTTCTACAGTGTCGGCCTCGGGGTTCCCTTCCTCTTGACGTCACTGCTCATGACGAAGGCCTTCGCAGCGTTCGGCTGGATCAAGCGGTATCTCAAGGTGATCTCGGTTGTCTCGGGCCTCGCACTCGTGCTGTTCGGTGTGCTGATGGTCACCGGCCAGATCACCCAGCTCTCGTCGTTCTTTGCCAACCTCCTCGTCAGGCTCGGCCTCGAGGGGCTTGCAAGCGTCTGAGCCGTAGCACTGGGGTAGCCTCGCCGACATGGAACCCTCACTGACACTGGATCGATTCTGCGACCTCGCGACCAGGTTCTCGGTCGTACCCCTTGCCGTAGCGGTTCTCGGTGACATCCACACACCGGTGTCCGTCTTCGACCAACTCGTCGGGACCGATGAAGGGTTCCTTCTCGAGTCGGTCGAAGGAGGCGAGCGGTGGGGGAGATGGTCGTTCATCGGATGGGACCCTGCGTTCACCGTGACCTCCCACAACGGTGTCACCGGGTGTTCGGACCCCGGTGTCGACATCCCCCGAGGAGACCCGCTCGAGGTGCTCGAGTCACTCGTTGCCCGCTACACGGCCCCGCCGTGGGACGAGATCGGGGTTCGTGTTCCCCAGCCGCCTCTTCACAGCGGCCTGGTCGGGTATCTGAGCTACGACACCGTCCGCTACATCGAGAACCTCGAGAACCGGCCAACCGACGATCGGAATCTGCCCGAGATGCTGTGGCAGTTCGTCGGTGGGTTGGCAGCGTTCGACCGATTGACGAACTCGATCACACTGATCAGGAACGTCTTCATCGGCGACGATCCGGAGGCGGACTACCTCGAGGCCGTCCGGCACCTCCGTTGCGGTGTCGACAAGTTGTCCGCTCGACCGTCGATCACCATTGGATCGGTGCTCGAGTTCGACGAGTTGCCGGAGACGACTCAGACCATGGAGCGTGACGCGTTCATAGCGGTGGTCGAACGGGCGATCACTGAGATCCGCGACGGAGAGGTGTTCCAGGTCGTGCCATCGATCAGGTTCTCGACGCAGTTCAACGGTGACACGCTTGCGGTGTACCGGGCGTTGCGGGTCGTGAACCCGTCGCCGTACATGTTCCTCCTCCAGAGCGACGAGGTCTCGATCGCAGGGTCCTCGCCGGAGCTCATGTCGCGTGTGCGTGACGGTGTCGTCTACTCACGCCCGATCGCAGGGACACGGCCGAGAGGCACCACCGACCACGAGGACCAGATGTTGGAGGCAGAGCTGCTCGCGGATCCCAAGGAGCGTGCAGAACACGTGATGCTCATCGATCTCGCGCGCAACGACCTCGGGAGAGTGTCGAGGTTCGGATCGGTCGTCGTCGACGATCTGATGGTGATCGAGCGGTACTCGCACGTGATGCACATCGTGTCGGGTGTCTCGGGCGAACTCGTCGACGGTATCGGACCGCTCGACGTTCTTCGCGCCACGTTCCCCCACGGCACGGTTTCGGGTGCACCGAAGGTCAGGGCGATGGAGCTCATCGACGAGTTCGAACCGGTGCTTCGAGGCCCGTACGCAGGGGCGGTGGGCTACATCGATTTCTCCGGCAACATGGACACCGCGATCGCGCTCCGCACCTGTGTCATGAAGGGATCCACGGCGTGGGTTCAGGCCGGTGCCGGGATCGTCGTGGACTCCGACGCGGCGAGTGAGTACGACGAGTGCGTCAACAAGGCGCGTGCCGTCCTTGCAGCCATAGGCGCATCGAGGGTGCTCGAGCGTCCCAGGGACTGAGTCTTCAGTAGCTTCTTGGCGTCCGTTAACGGTTCTCTTACAGATGGACCCCTACGATCGAGGGGGAACGAAGACTCGAAGGCGCCGAGGGGGCCGTGGTGAGTGAAGGAACGATCCTGCTCGTGGAGGATCACGACGAGATCGCGGAACTCATCCGCTTCTATCTCGAGCGTGAGGGCTTCACACTGGTTCACGCGACGAGCGGCGAAGAGGGGCTCGAACTTCTCGCGCATCGCAAACCTCGCGCCGTGCTGCTCGATCTGGGCCTTCCCGGCATGGACGGCATCGAGGTCGCGAGGATCATCCGGTCACGCTCGGACGTGCCCATCGTGATGCTCACCGCGAGAGACTCCGAGACCGACACCATCATCGGTCTCGAAGTGGGCGCCGACGACTACGTCACGAAGCCGTTCTCACCGCGCGAGGTCGTCGCCAGGATCCAGGCCGTACTGCGCCGATCCGAGGATCGCCCCGTACACAAGGACGTGTGCTCCATCGCCGGGTTCACGGTCGATTCGGGGCGCAGAGAGGTCGTCACGCCTTCGGGGGAGACCGTTCGCCCGACCGCTCGCGAGTTCGATCTGCTGTGGTACCTGTGCGACCATGCGGGGCTCGTACTCTCGAGATCACAGATCCTCGAAGCGGTCTGGGGGTACGACTACTTCGGCGAGACACGCACCGTCGACGTCCACGTGCGCCAGCTTCGCAAGAAACTCGACGGGTTCCCCATCGAGACGATCTGGGGTGTGGGGTACAAGGTCGAGCCCTCGTGAGGCGCAAGATACTTCTCGCCACCGCGATCGTGGCGTCCGTCACGGTCGCGATGGGTCTGATCACTGCGCTGGCGATCTCGAGCCAGGTACGAGCAAGGGCTTCCAGCGAACTCGCCCGTCAAGCATCGGTGACGGCAGCGCTGATCGATGAGGACCTCGCAGATCTCCGGTTCCGTCCAGGAGACAACGCCGCCGAGCAGATCGCCAGATTCCGCAGTGCACTCGAGAGGAGCCTCAACCGCGCACGCGTGCTCGGCGGCCACGACGTCGTCGAGGCCGTTCTCCTCGTGAGGGATCGGAGGATACCGATCTCGGAGCCACTCGTCGTCATCCCTCTGCTTCCCGAGGGCGTCGTCGACGGTGACGTGGTCACGCTCGACGTCGATGGGACGAACATGCTCGTGGCAGTCCAGGAGGTCGATCTGCGGGCAGGCTCACTTGCGGTGGCGATCGGGCGGGTGGAGCCGCTGTTCCCGATTCGTGGGCTCACGACGGCGCTGCTCGTTGCCCTCGGGATCGGTGCCGTGCTGACCGTCTCGCTCGGTGTCTGGTTCTCGACGTCGCTTTCGGGGCGCCTGGCAGGCATCTCGGAAGCGGCCGGTCAGATCGGGGCAGGTGATCTGAGTGCCAGGGCACCGACGACGGGCGATGACGAGATCGCTTCGGTGGCAACGGCGTTCAACGAGATGGCCGCAGAACTGCAGTCTGTGCGCGATCGGGAACGCGAGTTCCTGATGGCCGTGAGCCACGACCTTCGCACCCCGCTCACGACCATCTCGGGCTACGCGGAGGCGCTCGATGCCGGCGATGTCGATCCCGAGGATCTGTCACGCGTGGCCGGCATCTTGCACGGTCAGACCGCTCAACTCGCGCGGCTGGTCGAAGACGTCATGGCTCTGGCCAGGCTCGAGGCGCATGAGTTCACCCTGCGACCCCAGATGGTGGAACTCGACGGATTGATCGAAGCGACCGTCGACACGTTCCTGAACAAGGCAGCGACCGCATCGGTCGATCTCATCGCGAACGATGTCGAAGCTGTGTCGGTCGTGGTCGACCCCGACCGCCTGATCCAGGTTCTCGGCAACCTCCTCGAGAACGCGCTGCGCTACACCCCTGAGGGGGGTGTGATCTCGGTGGGTTGTCACCCGAGCGGGGACGAGCAGGCCTGCATCACGGTCGTGAACTCGGGCCGGGGAATCGCTGCGCACGACCTGCCGCACGTCTTCGAGCGGTTGTACGTTGCAGACCGGTACCGGGCAGTGCGTCCGGCAGGATCGGGCCTCGGTCTTGCGATCGTCGCCGAGATCGTCGATGCAATGGGAGGCACCATCGAGTGCACGGCCCCCCCTGATGGCGGGACGCTGTTCAGTGTGACGATCGGGTGACGACCGGTCGCGAGATGCGATACGGCCGATAGGATTCCCACGTGCTCGACGAGATCCTGACCAGGGCGGCCGCACGTGCCGCAGAAGCGACCGCGCAGATCGACGCGTACCGGTCGGAGTCGATGACCAGGTCACAGGCCCGATCCCTCCAAGGGGCGCTCCGTGGCCCGGGCCTCGGGGTGATCGCCGAGATCAAGAGACGGTCACCTTCACGGGGGGTGATCGATGCCGACCTGGATGTGGCCGCCCGTGCCAGTGCCTACGTCGAGGGCGGCGCCGACGCCATCTCCGTCCTCACGGAGCCGGAGTTCTTCGCTGGTTCGATGGAGGACCTCGACCGTGTCCGGTCGGTCGTCGACGTTCCCGTCCTTCGCAAGGACTTCACACTGGCACCGTCCCAGATCTGGGAGGCGCGAGCAGGTGGTGCCGACGCCGTTCTTCTCATCGTCGCCGCCCTCGCTCAAGGGGAACTCGAGGAACTGATCGCTGTTGCCGACGATGTCGGTGTGGACGCGATCGTCGAGACCCACGACTCAGGAGAGGTCGAGCGGGCTGTTGCCGGCGGGGCCAGGATCCTCGGGGTGAACAATCGGAACCTCAAGACGTTCGAAACGGACCTCGCCGTCGCTGAAGGACTTGCCGGATCTCTTCCCGCCGGGGTGGTCACCATCGCAGAGTCGGGCGTGTCGAGTCCTCGAGGTGCGGCCCGTATGGCGCGTGCAGGTTACGACGCGATCCTCGTCGGAGAAGCCCTCGTGCGTTCCGGGGACCCTGCCGGTTTCGTGGCCTCGCTCAAGGCTCAACGATGACGTGGGTCAAGGTCTGTGGTCTCCGAGATGAGGCTGCTGTGGAGGCCGTCGTCGACGGTGGTGCCGATGCCGGCGGGTTCGTGATCGTCGAGTCGTCGCCGCGCCACGTCACCGTCGAGCAAGCAGCATCGCTGATGGATGGAGTGCCGGTTTCACGGTTCATCGTCGTCGTCGACATGACGGTCGATCAAGCGCTGTACACGGCTGAGATGACCGGAGCCGACGGCATCCAGGCGCACGGGAAGCACGCGGCCGAGGTGGCAGCGTACGCGGTCGAGGCCGGGTACCTGTCGTTGTACCCGGTTCCCGTGTCCATCGACGGCACCCTCGAGAGCCTCCGTTCCATCTCTCCCGGCGTGATGCCGATACTCGACACCTTCTCACCTGTTGAACACGGTGGGACCGGGAGGACGTTCGATTGGTCGCTCATCGACGACCCGGGTCGGCCGTTCGTTCTTGCAGGTGGCCTCGGACCCGACAACGTCGCGCGAGCCATCCGCGCCATCCAACCGTTCGGCGTCGATGCCTCGAGCAGACTCGAATCTGACAGAGGAGTGAAAGACCCCTCTACCATTCGGTCCTTCATCGAGGAGGCAAAGACATCGTGAGACTCGACCATCCCGACGATCGGGGGCGTTTCGGAGACTACGGCGGTGCCTTCGCTCCCGAGACGTTGATGCCGGCGCTCAAGGAGCTCGAAGAGGCGTTCGTCGCAGCGTGGGCCGACGACGCCTTCCACGCCGAACTCGATGCGTTGCTCGAACACTACGTCGGACGTCCGACGCCGGTCTATCACGCCGGGCGGCTGTCGGAAGAACTCGGAATCGATCTGTATCTCAAGCGTGAAGACCTCGCACACACCGGTGCCCACAAGATCAACAACACCGTCGCCCAGGGTCTTCTCACGAAGAGGATGGGGAAGAATCGGGTGATCGCTGAGACGGGAGCCGGCCAGCACGGGGTCGCTACTGCTACGGCGTGTGCCTTGTTCGGGCTCGACTGCGTCGTGTACATGGGTGAGAAGGACATCGAGCGCCAGGCACTCAACGTGTACAGGATGCGCCTTCTCGGCACAGAGGTGATACCGGTGACGACCGGAACAGGGACACTCAAGGATGCGGTCTCGGCGGCTCTTCGCGACTGGGTCGCAAGTGTCGAGACCACCCACTACATCATCGGCAGCGTGGTCGGCCCCCATCCTTTCCCGTGGATGGTGCGTGAGTTCCAGAAGGTGATCGGAGAGGAACTTCGCAGCCAGCTCGACGGCAGCCCGCACGCTCCGACACCCGACGTGATCGTCGCGCCCGTCGGCGGGGGCTCCAACGCCATGGGCATCTTCTACTCGTACGCCGGGGACGACGGCGTCAGGCTCGTCGGCGTCGAGGCAGCCGGCCTCGGTATCGCCACGGGAAAGCACGGAGCGTCACTCGGTGAGGGATCACCCGGTGTGCTGCACGGATCGATGACCTACATGCTCCAGGACGACCACGGCCAGGTGCTCGAGGCCCACTCCATCTCGGCCGGCCTCGACTACCCGGGTGTTGGGCCAGAGCACGCCCACTTCAAAGACGACGGCCTCGTCGAGTACTTCAGTGTCACCGACGACGATGCGGTCGCTGCGTTCCATCGACTCTCACGAACCGAGGGGATCATCCCTGCGCTCGAGTCGGCCCACGGCCTTGCATGGATCATCGCCAACGCAGAGCATCTCGAGGGTTCGGTGGTCGTCCTCAACCTGTCCGGTCGCGGCGACAAGGACGTCCAACAAGTGGCGGCGTTGCATGACTGACAACGGCAGGCTCCAACTCGCAGAGATGTTCGAGGAAGCACGCGAACAGAACCGGGCTGTTCTCCTCCCGTACCTCACCGCGGGGATCCCGGACGTCGGCACGTCTATCGAGATCTTCGCTGCGATGGCAGCGGCAGGGGCCGACGGTTTCGAGGTCGGCATCCCGTACACGGATCCGCTCATGGACGGCCCGGTCATCATGGAAGCCGGCGAGATGGCCATCCGTTCCGGCGTCACCGTCGATGTGGCACTCGAGGTCGTCACAGCGATCGTCACAGAGACGGGCAAACCGGTTCTCGTCATGACGTACGTCAACCCGGTACTGCGCCACGGCATCGATACGTTCTTTGCCAAGGTGAGAGCTGCCGGGGCCGCAGGGGTGATCATCGCGGACCTCCCGGCGGATGAGGCGACACCGTTCATGGCCGCCGCTGAGACGAGTGGCCTGGGGTTCGTGCTCTTCGCTGCCCCGACGACCGACGACGACCGGCTTGCCGGCGTCATCGATGCCGACCCCGCCTTCGTCTACGCGATCGCGGAGATCGGTGTGACCGGTGAGCGAACCGATGCATCCTCCAACGTGGCGAGGCTCGCAGAGAGGATCAGGAGACTCTCTGACGTCCCTATCGTCTTTGGAGTCGGTATCTCGACGCCGGACCACGTTGCCAGCGCGGCCCGCCACGGCGATGGCATCATCGTGGGCTCGGGGATCGTACGCAGGGTGCTCGAGGCGGGTTCCCCCGCTGGTGCGGCGAGCGACGTCGGGGCGTTCGTCGGTGAACTCGTCACAGCGACGAAACGGGGTTGATCCCCCTTCGCGTCCAAGGATTCGTGTCCAGGGGCCGATAGCCCGTACAGATGATGCGAACAACCTATGAATCGGTACCGGGAGTGGGACTCGAACCCACACGAGCTTTCGCCCAGCGGATTTTGAGTCCGCCGCGTCTTCCATTCCGCCATCCCGGCAGGGGTCGCGATGATAGGGCCGGTGGACTATTCACGGTACATGGATCGGCTGGTATCGTGTTCGGGGGAGGCGTCGGGTTGCCAGCGCGTCCCAACATGGTGAGTCAACGTACGATGAATCAAGAAGAGTATGTACGCAGCGCGGTCGATGCGCTACTGTATGTAGCAGAGTGACTGAGGGGCGCCGAATGAGATTCAGACAGCGAACCGGGCGGAGCGAGCGCGGAGCGGCGATGGTGGAGATGGCACTCATCATGCCGATCCTCTTGATGTTGGTCTTCGGCATCATCGAGTTCGGGCTGGCGTTCCAGAGTCGTTTGACCATCGGAAACGCCACACAGTCCGCCGCCAGGGTCGGTTCGGCCATCGGAACCGGGGACCGTGCCGACATCGAGATCCTGAGTGCACTCGAGCAGGGCCTCTTTCAGCTCCCGAACAACGGCAAGGACATCATCAAAGAGGTCTGGATCTACAAGGCAGCGGCCGACGGGAGTCCCGCCAGTTCGTGTTCTGGGGCGTCGTGCAACGTCTACACCTATGACCCCTTGTTGGCATGCAACTGGAATCCGTGCCCCGATCCGGACAACCCACCTGCCGTCTACGGTGGCGGTTGGGAGCCATCCACTCGCAACGCTACCGTTGGAAGCCTCGACGTTCTCGGGGTGGACATCTACTTCTCCCACACGTGGATCGTCGGGTCCTTCCTTCCACTCGCCGATGTTTCCTGTACCAACCCGCCAACAGGGTGTTGGTCCGACACAGCGCTGATGCGCCTCGAACCGCAACAGTTCGGGTTGGGGGGTTGACGTGAAGCTGCGGGACAAGCTGGTGAAACGTCTGTGTTCAGAGGGCAGAAGAGCAGAGAAGGGCGCTGTTCTCGTCATCGTGGCGAGTTCACTGCTCGTCATCATGGGGATGGCCGCGTTCGCCGTCGACTACGGATGGATCTACTACAACCAGTTGAACGCCCGCAAGGCGGCAGAGTCTGCCGCTCTCGCCGGTGTCGCCCACATGCCGCTTCCGAACTGCGACACACCGGTATCGGGCACCCAGCCGTACGACACGGCGATCGACATCGCAGGCCGCAACGGTTACACAGCCACGAACGGTGACACGGTGTCACCTGCGATGGGTTCGACGTGTGCCAGGCTGCAGGTGACCGTCGACAGGACGATCCCGACGTTCTTCATGAAAGCGTTCGGTATCAACACGCTCTCTGTGTCCGAGTCCGCAGTGGCCGAGCACCTCCCGAACCTCAAGATGGGGTCAGACGAGCCCTACCTCGGAGAGGATCCCGAGGGCGGTGCGGCACGCAACGCCGATTTCTTCCTCGCGGTCAACGGAGACCGGACGAACAAGGCCCAGGGGGATGCGTACACGGCTGAGTGCTACGGGGACTACAACACGTCGTGTCAGGGGACCAACTTCGAGTTCAACCAGGGGTTCGCCGACGGATACCCCTCGTACTACTACGCG
>JAJRYI010000221.1 GCA_024275815.1 Actinomycetes bacterium
ACCTCCTGATCCGTGGTTTCCCGCCGAGGAAGTCGCCTACAAGAACGAAGGCAGCGCGACGTACGCTGCCGGAAGTTCGACCTGACACACCTCGATACGGTGGAAAGGTGGGAAGCAGGCGCCTCCTCTTGCGTCGTTTGTGAGGTGAATAGTACCTGGTGTCGGGTACTTAGTACATGAGAGAGGCGCTGACGGGTGGATGAGGGGCCGTCGTTCTCCGTTCTCCGTATACCGTTCACCGTCTGTCGGCGAGGTCTGAGCATCCTGAAACGGTCCGGGTTTCGAGCTGTGGGCTGTCAGGTGTCGGCTGTCGATCCAACGACCGTTCCCTATCCGAGCGTCTTCTACCTCTCGCGAACGGATTGGAGTGTTCGTGCAGCGACAACGACGGCCTCTGCTGCTTCCCTGCCCTTGTTGTCGGGGCCCGGTTGTGAACGCACGAGGGCATCGTGGGCGTTTCGTACGGTCAGGACACCGAACGCCATCGGCACACCGGTATCGAGTTGGGCTCGCATGATGCCCTCCGATGCCCTGTGGGCGATGTGCTCGTAGTGGTCGGTGTCCCCTTCGATGACCGCACCAAGACACACGACGGCGTCGTAGCCACGTTGAGCGACCGCGAGAGCGACCAGCGGCAGTTCGAAGGCGCCGGGTACGTCGACGGTGAGGACCTCTTCCGCTTTGGCTGCTTCCAGGAAGCCGAGCGCGCCCTCCTTGAGTCCGCTCGTTACCACCGCGTTGAACGATGCCGTGATGACGGCGACCCGTAACCCTTGTGCGCTCACGGCGACGTCACCCTGTTCATCGATCCGCATGCGTTGCTCCTGTCGTGAGGTGACCCATCCGCTCCGCCTTCGTTGCGAGGTACTCGTGGTTCTCGGCGGTCTCCCCCACCCAGATGGATTCACGTTCCACGACGTCGACGCCGTAGCGGCGCAACTGGGCGATCTTGTCCGGGTTGTTCGTGAGGAGTCGAAGAGATACGACACCGAGATCGTGAAGGATCTGTGCGTCGACGCCGTAGTGGCGTGCGTCGTCGACGTGGCCGATCCGGCGGTTGGCGTCGACGGTGTCGAGGCCCTTTTCCTGGAGGTCGTACGCTGCGATCTTGTCGAGGATGCCGATCCCCCGTCCCTCGTGAGCAGCGTTGTACACGATCACACCTTCGCCGGCTTCGGCTATGAGGCGCATGGCCTCGGCGAGTTGTGAACCACAGTCGCATCGCAGTGATCCGAACACATCCCCGGTCAGACACACGGAGTGGACCCGGGTGAGGACGTCCGTCTTTCCGTCGAGGTCACCCATCGTCAAAGCGATGTGAGGGCTGTCGTCGGTCCGAGCCTGATAGCCGATCAAGGTGAACTCACCGTATCGGGTCGGAAGCGTGGCTTGGGACTGGCGGTGTACGAGGCTCTCGGTCCTCCAGCGATACGCGACGAGGTCGTCGATGGAGATCATGACCATGTCGTGGTCACGTGCGAACGTCATCAACGCCTCTCCGCGTGCCATGGTCCCGTCATCGTTGACGATCTCACACAGGACACCGGCGGGAGAGAGCCCGGCCAGCCGGGTCAGGTCGACCGCTGCCTCCGTGTGGCCCTGACGGGACAGGACACCGCCTTCGACACTGCGCAGGGGAAAGATGTGTCCCGGTCGACTGAAGTCCGAGGGCCTACTGGCAGGGTCGACGACGGCGAGGATCGTGCGGGCACGATCCGCTGCAGAGATGCCCGTCGTGGTCCCCTTCAGATAGTCGATCGATACCGTGAAAGCCGTGTTGTGAGCCTCGGTGTTGTCGATCACCATCAACGGCAGCTCGAGGTCGTCGAGCCGTTCACCGGTGGTGGGCAGGCAGATGAGGCCCGAGGTGTAGCGGACCATGAACGCGATCCGCTCCGCGGTGACCTTCTCGGCAGCGATGATCAGGTCTCCTTCGTTCTCACGATCCTCGTTGTCGACGACGAGGACGAACTCCCCGCGACGCATGGCATCGAGTGCTTCTGGGATCGTTGCGAGTCTAATCGCCGTCCTCCAAGCATGCGTTCCACGTACTTGGCGATGACATCGACCTCGAGGTTGACGGCGGTTCCCGCCTGTGCGTCACCGAGCACGGTCACCGCGAGCGTGTGGGGTATCAGAACGATCTCGAACCACTGTCGCGATTCGTCGGGTTCTGCAACGCCAGTCACGGTGAGGCTGGTGCCGTCCACGGTGATGGACCCCTTCTCGACGACGTAGCGTCCGAGTGCACAGGGCATCTCGATGTGCATACGCCAGGCATCCCCTTCGACCTCGATCGAACGGACATGTCCGACTCCATCGACATGGCCTTGAACGATGTGCCCGTCGAAACGCCCGTCTGCTGGCATCGGTCGTTCGAGGTTGACCGGAGCACCGGCGGTGAGCGATCCGATGGTGGTGCGTTCGAGCGTCTCTTCGACGGCGGCAACGGTGAAGGACTCGTCATCGTGTTCGGTGACGGTGAGACAGACACCGTTGACCGCCACTGAATCCCCGATAGCGAGACCGGCAAGCGTGGACGATGCCTCGATCGTCACAGTCCGTCCCTTCGGGATGTCACCGATCCTGGCGACCGCTCCGAGGTCGGAGACGATTCCGGTTAACATCAGTTTCTACCTCCTATGTGCGCGGTGATCCTGACGTCGGATCCGATGGTCCGAACGTCGGTGATCTCGAGTGCGATGGCGTCGGTGATCGTGGCGAACCGGCCATCGATGGCCGGGCGACCGGTGCCACCTGCGAGCTTGGCTCCGATGTAGAGCACCAGCTCGTCGACGGCGCCGGCTTCGAGGAACGAGCGAGCGATCCTGGCCCCTCCCTCGATGAGGACGGAACGGATCCCTGCGTCGGCAAGTTGATCGAGTACCTCGTCGACACCGGTTCCCGATACGCCTGTTCCCTCGATCACGAGTGGGTTCCGTTCATAGAGACGTGCCTTTGGGGGCAGTTGCGAGTGTCCCTTGAGAATGACCGGCCTCGGCTGTGGGCCGTCGTACCCTTCTAGGCGGACGGTGAGTCGAGGATCGTCGCAGCGCAACGTCCCGGCACCGATCAGCACCGCGTCGTGGGCTGCTCGGATCGTTTGGGCATCGCTGCGGGCTTGGGGTCCCGTGATCCACTGTGACGTGCCGTCTGCTGCTGCGATCTGGCCGTCGAGCGTCATCGCGAGTTTCAACGTCACGAAGGGAGTGCCCGCACGACGGTTCGCGAAGTACACGGGGTCGTTCGCCTCGACGAGGTTGGACAGGGAACTCTCGACAACGTCTATGCCCGCGTTGCGGAGACGTTCGATCCCGGCGCCTCTGACCAGTGGATCGGGATCTCGTGAACCCACGATGACGCGGGAGATACCGGCCTCGATGATGGCGTCGGTGCATGGTGGCGTTCGACCGTGGTGGTTGCACGGCTCGAGGGTCACGACCATGGCGTGGCCCGAGACGTCGTCGAGGCCTTCGAGTGCAAGGCGCTCTGCATGGGGCGTTCCGGGTCCCTTGTGGGCCGCGACCGCAACAACCTCACCCTGGGGGTTGACGATGACGGCACCGACCCGTGGATTGGGATGCGGGAGTGTCGTTGCAGTTGCCTGCAGGCCACGACGCATCAACTCGTCCACGTCGGAGCCGTCGAGTTGGTTGTCGACAGCGCGACGCATCAAGCGTCCCCTTTCTTCCATCCGGACTCTCACCGTCGACTCCGGATTTCCACCGGATCGGCCCCGTAGTGGGGTTCGCGGGCTGTTACCGCCGGTCGGGAATTGCACCCTGCCCCGAAAGAGGTATCTGACACATACGGTAATGCCTGGCACCTGGTACCGGGAATCTGGAAGCGGCAGCCGCACGAGGTGTGAAGGACGGAGACGATGAGCGGATCGGAAGCGGCCGTTCTCCGTTTGCCGTTCACCGAGCGGAATCTCTGGCTGTGAACCGTCGACCCGGCGACGAGATCCACTGATCCTCCGAGTACCGAGTACCTAGGTACGTCTGTCTACCTGATAGTTGGTGCCGGGGGTTCGCTTCGCTACTTCCTTCATCTCGGAAGCAACGGCGGAAGCCTCCCACTCGCTCGAAAGGTTCTTGTGCTCGGCAGTGGCGACGCCCATGGACAGCGAACAGATCGGGAACGCGTGTCGCTCTCCCCTTCTGTCCGTCACCTCGATGTAGCCCTGAAGCGCATCTGCCGTGTCGTAGTGTTCCAGGATGCCGTCGTCGAACGTCACGACGACCTCGTCACAGAACGCCTTCATGTTCTCTGCGCGTACGATGGCCACGAAATCGTCGCCACCGACGTGACCGATGAACGCGTCTTGCTCGCCGGCGACCGCCGCTGCGTTCAGGAGGACCTTTGCAGTGAACTTGATGACCCTGTCCCCGCGCATGAATCCGTAGTGGTCGTTGAACGCCTTGAAGTTGTCGAGGTCGGCGTGGACGAGTGCAAACGGCTCTCCCTGTGCAACACGGTCCTCGAGTTCGGCCGCTATGCGGAAGTTCCCCGGTAGCCCGGTGAGCGGTGAGAGATCTCGCATCTGCTGGGATCGCCGCAACACCGTCTTGACCCTGGCGATCAACTCTTCGAGGTCGAACGGTTTGGTGATGTAGTCGTCTGCACCGAGGTCGAGGCCCCGTACACGATCCTCGGCAAGACTCCTCGCTGTGAGGACGATGACAGGGATGTTCGCGGTGGGCGGGTCGCTGCGCATGCGCCTCAGGACCGTCAGCCCGTCGATCTCTGGCATCATGACGTCGAGAAGCATCAGATCCGGAGGGGCTGCGGCAGCCTTCTCGAGGGCCTCTCTGCCTCCTCCGGCGAGATCGACCTCGAAACCGTCCAGTTCGAGGTTCAAACGCACGAATTGGAGGATGTCGGGATCGTCATCCACGATGAGAATCCGTTCAGCCATCAGCTTTCAGCACCTACGATCGACCTCAGTTCCTGTACCGTGTTCAGGGGATCATCGGCACCGAACACCGATGATCCCGCTACGAACACGTTCGCACCTGCGGAGCGAGCCTGGCCCGCCGTGAGGAGGTTGATGCCTCCATCGACCTGTATATCGGCGGGAAGTGCTCGCGAGTCAACGGATTCTCTCAACCTCTCGATCTTCGGGAGGACGGCCTCGATGAAGTGCTGGCCTCCAAAGCCGGGTTCGACGCTCATGACGACAACCATCGAGCAGAGCTCGAGGTAGGGATCGATGGCGTCTACCGGGGTTGTGGGGTTCACGACGAGGCCGAAGTCGAGGCCGAGATCGGTTGCTTCGTTCGCGACGGGACCAGGATCGGGGACCGCTTCGATGTGGACGGTGACGCCGTGCGCCCCGGCTTCCTTGAGTGCGCCGAGGTAGCGCAGAGGATCGGTGATCATGAGATGGCAATCCAGGTACAGATCTGTTGCTGCTGCCAGCGAACGGATCACCGGGGGGCCGAGTGAGATGTTCGGAACGAAGTGGCCGTCCATCACGTCGACGTGAAGCATGTCGATGTCATCGGCGATCACCGCTATCGAGTCGGCGAGATAGGCGAAGTCTGCTGCCAGTATGGACGGTGCGATTGCGATACGATTCGTCATCGTGTGCGAGTGTATCGGGTTGCTGCGCCGCCGAGGAGGAGGATGAGGTCTGTGGAACGATATCGAGTGGAACCGGGGGGTCGATTCTCCCTTGCAACGGTCGATCCGAGAGATCGCTCAGCCTTTCCCGATCTGAAGAAGTCGACGAGCATCACCGAACTGCGATCGATGCGTCGACATCTCGCCGAGCTGCAACGCCTGTTGTGGGCAGATGCGCACCACGCTGTTCTCGTCGTCCTCCAGGCGATGGATACCGGGGGCAAGGACGGCACGATACGTAAGGTGTTCAGCGGCGTGAACCCTCAAGGCATCGACGTGAGAGGGTTCGGTGTTCCCAGCGACCTCGAGCGTGACCACGACTACCTGTGGCGTGTTCACCTCCAAGCACCACGCAGGGGACGCATCGGGATCTTCAACCGCTCGCACTACGAAGACGTCCTCGTGGTGCGGGTCAACGATCTCGTCCCACGGGAGCGATGGCAGAAGCGTTACCGCCACATCAGGGATTTCGAGCAGATGCTGACCGACGAGGGCACCACGATCGTCAAGATCATGCTGCACATCTCGTTGGACGAGCAGAAGGAACGTCTCCAGGCGAGGCTCGACGACCCGTCCAAGAATTACAAGTTCAATCCGTCCGATCTCGATTCGCGTGCGAAGTGGGATGACTACATGGCTGCCTACGAGGACGCCATCAACGAGACCTCCACGGACCAGGCCCCCTGGTACGTCGTGCCCGCCGACCGCAAGTGGCACCGGAACCTGGTCGTGTCTCAGATACTCATCGACACGCTCGAATCACTCGACCTGTCGTATCCGGAACCTGAACACGACCTGTCCTCGATCGAGATCGTCTGACGACCCCGGGAACGTTCAGCGGTCGAACGTGGCGATGAACATCCCGTCGGTACCGGTCGTGTGGGGGGCCAGGAGAACACCGTCTCCCCACGGCTCACCGATCGACGTCTCAGGTCTCGAGGCACCGAGGCCGTCGATGACCTCGACGGTCTCTTGCGGGAAGACGGTACACACGCTGTAGACGAGTCGGCCACCCGGCCGGACGATCCGCAAGGCTTCGATGAGCATGCGGCGTTGGATCGCACCGAGCCTCGTTGGAGAGCCAGGCTCGATGCGGTGTCGGATCTCGGGCCGCCGACGTAGTGTGCCCACTCCGGTACAGGGGGCATCGAGGAGGACCCTGTCGAAGGATGCGTCTTGAAAGGGCGGAGCTGCAGCATCGGCAACGACCCAGATGGTGTTGGTGAGGGAACCTGAACGCTTGGCAGCAGTGGCGAGCCGACGCTGATGCACATCACATGCGACCACCAGGCCGTTCGGTTCGCAGCGTTCCGCGATGATACGCGTCTTGCCGCCGGGGGCAGCAGCGAGGTCGGCAACCCGTGCACCTGACTCGACACCGAGTGCGTCGACCACCGCAACGGATGCAGGATCGATGATGTCGATGCTGTCGGCTGCTGCGAGGGCACCGACCATCGGCTCGTGTTCAACGTATCCGGTTCCTGCAACACCTGTTGCGCGTCCTCGTTCGACCCCATCACGCGACCTGATCCCCGTCAGGGGCGGTGTGTTCGATGCTGCGATGAACGCATCTGCTTGTTCACCGAAGACGGCTTCGAGCCTTTCGTACAACCAGCGTGGCATACCCGCGTACACGTCGGATGGGACCGGCTCATCCACGCGACGAGCAACGTTGCGGAGCACGCCGTTGACGAATCCGGCCGCACGGGGTTTCCCGAGTTCCTTGATCGCCTCGACCGATTCGGACACAGCGCTGTGTGCAGGGCGACGCAGGTACCGCAACTCTGCGGTACCGATCCGAAGGACGGACAGCACCTCATCCTGGATCCTGGCGATCGCTCTCGAAGTCACTGCTTCGATCGCTTCGTCTATGGAGGGAAGATATCGAAGCGTCTCGAACACCAGGCGTTGGTACAGACCGCGATCGAGAGAAGGCCCGATCTCTTGATTCGCTACTACGACGTTGCTGTAGGCACCTTCGGCGAGGATACGGTGGAGCGATCTCGCTGCGAGTGCCCGTGTCGAGACGCCCTCAGCCTGCATCGGCACCGAACGACGTCGGCTCTCCTCGTCTGCCGTTCATCCAGGCAGTTCCGCTCATCGGTCCCTCTCCGGGAGGCTGCACGGTGGCGAGCTCGAGGGAGCCATCGGAGAACCCGGCGACCACGGAGCCGTCGCGCACCTCGATACGCCCGGGTGTGACGATCGACGACGATATCCGTCCCCGGTGCACCCTGATGTCTCCCTCCTG
>JAJRYI010000222.1 GCA_024275815.1 Actinomycetes bacterium
CAGGATCAAGAGCACAGCGTTCGTGATCGCAGACGGCGTCGTTGCGCTCATCGTCGCCGGTGGCTCTGCCCTTGCCGGTGCCGAGAGCAACCTGCACGGCGGCTACCCCATATCGTGGATCGCCGTCGTCGCGTACGCGACCGATGTGCGATGGACCCTCGGCGCCGGGGTGACGCTGTTCTTCTACCAGTGGATCGGCATGGACATCGAGGGCGGCCGCACCCTGCCCGACAAGGTCGGGGCCGTCGTGTTCCTCGTCTACGCCCTGATCATCGGCTACGGATTCGACCTCATACGAAGCCGCGATCGTCTCCGCCGCATAGCCGAGGAAGAACTCGCAGCCGAGCGACGCCGCCAGATCCGCCACACCGAGCAGCAAGCCCTTGCAGACCAGCTGCACGACTCCGTCCTCCAGAGCCTGCACGCCATCCGCGTCAACCCCGACGACCCGGAGCAGGTCAGCTACATCGCACGGCGACAGGAACGCGAGCTTCGCCGAACCATCCAGTCCTTTCGATCCGAGTTCGAGAACCCGTTCGCCACAGCCATGTACACGGCGAGGGACGACGTCGAGGACCTCTACCGCATCGAGATCGACATGGTGTGCGCGTACGACGCGGAGATGACCGTCACCCTTGCGGGCCTCGTCGATGCAACACGCGAGGCGATGGTGAACGCCGCAAAGCACTCGGGTTCCGATCTGATCCTCGTCTACTGCACTGCCGAGCAGGGGCACATCACCGTCTTCGTACGAGACAAGGGCAGCGGCTTCGATCCGGACGCCTCCGGCGACGGCTCCGGGATAGCCAACTCCATCGTTCGTCGTCTCGAATCGATCGGTGGGACCGCGACGATCCAATCCACCCAGGACTTCGGAACCGAGGTCGAGATGACCGTGCCGAAGGAGGCGTAACGCAATGGTGTCGGTGTTCCTCGTCGACGACCACGACACGGTGAGAGCCGGTACCCGTGCGTTCCTCTCCGAGTTCGACATCGTCGGAGAGGCATCCACGACGGCGGCGGCGATCACCGGGATCCTCGAGACACGGCCAGATGTGGCACTCATCGACGTACACATCGACGTTCCCAAAGGTGGGGCAAAGGTGGTGGCGGCCGTCAAGGAGGTCGCGCCCGAGATCAAATGTGTTGCGTTCACCGTCTCGACGTCACGCAGCGACGTGGCTGCGCTCCTCGCTGCCGGGGTCGACGGCTACATCACGAAGTCGACGTCGGGCAAGGACCTCCCGGGCGTGATCCACGACGTCATCGACGGAGGCACACCCGTGTCGCGTGAGGTCGCGAGCTACCTCCTCGACATCGATTCGGAAGCCGGACAGATCGACCTGATGGAGCGCCTCACACCGAGAGAGCGGGAGGTCGTCCTCTTCATCGCCCGTGGCTTCACGTACCGCGAGTCGGCAGCCAAGCTCGGGATCAAGGTCAAGACCCTCGAGTCGCACATGGCACACATCTTCGAGAAGCTCGGGGTCGTAACACGGGCAGAGCTCTCCTTCCTTGCGTACGAAACCGGCATGGTCGATCCGTTACAAGGTCGAACCTCGACGAGCCCGAACCCCGACTGATCCTGGTAGCGGGAACCGTGCACGTGACGGTGAGCCGGCGACTCAGCAATCGATCGACCTTTTCGACTACGATCGACCCATGTCAGGTATCCAGGTAGGCCTCGAGGCCATCGAATCCGCGAGCCGAGACGAGCTCGCAACACTCCAGAACGAGCGACTTTCCACGACGCTGCACCACGCGTACGACAACGTCGAGCATTACCGCAAGACCTTCGACGAGGCAGGTGTCCACCCGGACGACTGCAAGACGACGGAGGATCTTGCACAGTTCCCGTTCCTCGTCAAGGACATCTTGCGCCAGAACTACCCGTTCGGGCTGCTCGCCGTCCCCAGAGAGCAGGTCTCTCGTATCCACGCCTCGTCGGGTACGACGGGCAAGCCCACGGTCGTCGCCTACACACGCAACGACATCGACATGTGGGCAGATGTGATGGCCCGCAGTATCTACGCCGCAGGTGGCCGCCCCGGCGACATCGCCCACGTCGCGTACGGGTACGGGCTCTTCACCGGGGGCCTCGGCGCCCACTACGGTGCCGAGCGGCTCGGCTGCACCGTGGTGCCCATGTCGGGGGGCCAGACCGCGAAGCAGGTCACGCTCATCAACGACCTCAAGCCACGCATCTTGATGGTCACCCCTTCGTACTGCCTGTCCCTCATCGATGAGATGGAGAACCAGGGCCTCGACCCTGCAGCGAGCTCCATCGAGATCGGTGTCTTCGGCGCAGAACCGTGGTGCGACGGGATGCGCGAGCAGATCGAAGAACGCCTCGGCATGGACGCCGTTGACCTCTACGGCCTCTCTGAAGTCATCGGCCCGGGTGTTGCCGTCGAGTGCGTCGAGGAGAAGGACGGTCTGACGGTCTGGGAGGATCACTTCTACCCCGAGATCATCGACCCGGGGACGGGCGAGGTGCTGCCCGACGGTGAGGAGGGCGAACTCGTCATCACGTCGCTCACCAAGGAGGCACTCCCGGTGATCCGGTACCGCACCGGTGACCTGACCAGGCTCCTCCCTGGGACGTCGCGCACGATGCGCAGGATCGCCCGTATCAAGGGCCGTACCGACGACATGATGATCATCCGCGGTGTCAACGTCTACCCGAGCCAGATCGAGATCGAACTGTTGAAGGTCGAGTGGCTCGCGCCGCACTATCAGATCGAAGTGATCCAGACGGGGAACACGAAAGGCCTGATCGTGCACGTCGAAGCGGCCGGCCCCCTCAGTGAAGTGGTCGAAGCCGCTGTTGCCGAAGAAGCCCAGGCCCACATCAAGGCGAACGTCGGGATCCGTGTCGACGTCCGCGTCGAACCCCCCGGCTCCGTGCAACGATCAACGGGCAAAGCCCAGCGGGTCATCGACCACACCTGCTGACCCCCTCCCCTGAGGCGTCTGGCGTCCAACACCGCAATATGTTGCGGTGTTGGACGCCAGACGCCTCGTGAGCGGTGCGCCGTACCCTGGGGGCATGCACCTGTTGAGCCTCGAGAGCGTGACCAAGATGTACCCGGAGACCCCGGTGCTCAACAACGTCTCGCTCGGGATATCGAGCGGGGAACGCATCGGGGTGATCGGGCGCAACGGGTCGGGCAAGTCGACGTTGCTTGCAATCATCGCCGAGGACGAGGACATCGATGGAGGTGCGATCGTCCGGGCACGGGGGTTGCGCGTCGCGACCCTCGACCAGAATCCGATGTTCAACGACGAAGAAACTGGCGGGCACATCCTGAGCGACGACCGGCGGGCGATCGCCATTGCCGACCGACTCGGCCTCACCGACCCGGAAGCTACCTGTGCAACGCTTTCGGGCGGCCAGCGCAAGCGGCTTGCCCTTGCGCTCACCCTTGCAGCACCGTGTGATCTGTTGATCCTCGACGAACCGACGAACCACCTCGACGTCGACGTCATCGACTGGCTTGAGGACCACCTGAGCAGCCGAAAAGAGGCACTCCTCCTCGTCACCCACGACCGGTACCTCCTCGATCGGGTCGTCAACCGTGTCATCGAAGTTCACGACGAGTCCCTCTACACGCATCAAGGCACCTACGAGCAGTACCTCGAGGCCGTGGCCGAACGTCAGGCCCAGGAGGCGGCGACCGAACACCGCAGACAACAACGGATCAAAACCGAACTCGCCTGGCTCCGCCGCTCGCCCAAGGCCCGCACATCCAAGTCCCGCTACCGCATCAATCAGGCCAAGGACCTCATGGCCCAGCAACGCAGACAGGCGAAAGAGGATCTCACCATCGACCTGCCATCGCGTCGCATCGGATCCAAAGTCGTCAACCTGCACAACGTCGGCAAAGCGTACGACGGGCGATGGATCCTGCGCCACGTCGACTACAAACTCCACCCCGACGCCCGCATCGGGATCGTCGGGCCGAACGGGGCAGGAAAGACGACCCTTCTTCTCCTCATCGCCCAACGCATCGAACCCGATGAGGGCAAGGTCAGTGTCGGATCGACGATCCACTACGGCTGGTACGGCCAGGACCCCCGGCCCATCCCCGACACGACGAGGGTCCACGCCGCAGTACGTGAGCACCTCGACGAGGTACGCCTCGAAAGCGGCATCAAGGTGTCTGGCTCCCAGATGCTCGAACGTTTTCAGTTCACACGCGGCCAGCAGCAGTCGACCGTCGCGGACCTTTCGGGAGGGGAACGGCGCAGGCTCGAACTGCTCCTCAGCCTGATGGAAGCCCCGAACCTCCTCTTGATGGACGAACCGACGAACGACCTCGACATCGACACGCTCAACGTGCTCGAGGAGTACCTCGATGCCTGGGATGGTGCCCTCGTCGTGTCGAGCCACGACCGGTACTTCCTCGATCGTGTGTGCACAGACATCCTCTCGATCGAGCCCGACGGGTCGGTGCGTCACCACCCCGGGGGATGGTCTGCCTATCGCGAGGTGGCGATGGCCCAGGCAAGGCCGGTCTCGGGTTCCGGACAGGCAAAGTCCCGCCCGAAACAGCAGCGGACGAAACTCACCTACAACGACAAGCGCGAACTCGACCTACTCACCCGTGCCATCCCGAAACTCGAGAAGCGCAAGGCGTTCCTGACCGCTGCTCTCGAGAATGTCGCCGGCGACTACGAGCGCACCCTCTAGCTGTCCGGGGAGCTCGCCGACGTCCTCGACGAGCTCGATAGGTCTGAGACCCGGTGGCTCGAGCTGACCGAGATGGCCGAACGATTGGCCGGATCCTGACGAACACCGCCACCCGACAGCCTGTCGAAACACTTCTCCGTACCCTTTGCCCCGTATGACCAATACACAGCCAGTGGGCGTGCTGTTACTTCAACTCGGGACACCGGATTCAACCTCGACCAGGGACGTTCGCCGCTACCTGAACGAGTTCCTCTCGGACCCGCGTGTCATGGACGTACCGACACCGGTTCGCTGGCTGCTCCTCAACGCCGTGATCCTGCCGTTCCGCCCCCGCAAGTCGGCCGCCGCCTACGAGAAGGTCTGGACGAAGGACGGCTCACCCCTCCTGGTTCACACCGAAGCCCTCGTCTCGGAGGTCCAGAGCAAGCTCGGTGACGGCTACGTCGTCGATTTCGGTATGCGGTACGGATCACCGACGATCGCCGCTGCCCTCGACCGTCTCATCGCTCACGACGTCACGGACATCCGGGTGCTCCCCCTCTTCCCGCAGTACGCCTCGTCGGCTGGGGGCTCGGCAACGGCCCGTACGATGGAGCTCCTCGCCGAGCGCTGGAACGTCCCTTCTGTCTCGTTCCTCGCAGAGTTCTACGACGAGCCCGGCTACATCGCTGCCATCGTCGAGACAGCCCGGCCCCGACTCGAAGAGTTCCGACCCGACCACATCCTCTTCTCCTACCACGGGCTGCCGGAACGTCAGATCAAGAAGGCCGACTCCACCGGTATCCACTGTCTGGCTTCGGACGGGTGCTGTGACACCATCGGCCCGGTCAACCGACACTGCTACCGGGCACAGTGCTTTGCAACGACCAGACTCGTTGCCGCCGGTCTCGATCTCTCCCCCGACGAGTACTCCTCAGCGTTTCAATCCCGGCTCGCCGGCACACCGTGGATCACCCCCCAAACAGACCGGGTGCTCCAGGGCCTCCACGACGCCGGGATTCGTCGGCTCGCCGTGTTCACCAACTCGTTCGTCGCGGACTGTCTCGAGACGCTCGAAGAGATCGGGATCCGCCTTCGCCACCAGTGGGAAGGGCTCGGCGGGGAGGACCTCCTCCTGATCCCGTGTGTGAACGAAACCCCCACGTGGATCGACAGCGTCGTTTCCATGGTTTCCAACGGAGATCCCACATGACGGTGACGGCCACGACGGTTGCCGCGTTCTACGAGCGCCTCCAAGATGAGCTGTGCACGAAGTTCGAACAGCTCGATGCCACGACGACGTTCGGCAGTCAACACTGGGACCGCTCGGAGGGAGGCGGCGGCACGACCCGGGTCCTCCAAGGAGACGGGCCTCTCGAGAAGGCGGCCATCAACGTTTCGACGGTGTGGGGTCCCGTTCCATCGAAACTCTCCGATCGGATCGCATCCCAGGCAGGCGAGTTCTTCGCAACGGGCATCTCGATGATCCTCCACCCCCGCAACCCGCACGCACCCGCAATGCACGCCAACCTACGGTACTTCGAGGTCGA
>JAJRYI010000223.1 GCA_024275815.1 Actinomycetes bacterium
GACGGCCTCGATGAGATCCTCGATCTCCTCTTCGGTGTTGTACGCATGCACAGAAGCGCGTACGAGTCCGTCGATCTGACGGCGATGCATGTCGAGCGGAGCGGAGAACGGCGTCGAAGTGGAGACGTTGATCGAGTTCTCTGCCAGCAACTCCTGGATCTCGAGGGGTTGACGGCCCTCGATGTCGAACGTGACGATACCTCCCCGAATCCGTCCCTGGTCGTAGACGGTCACACCGTCGATGTCCCACAGGAGGAGCCTCATTCGGTCGGCGAGCCACTGGATCCGCTCCCATATCTCGGCCACACCGATCTCCTGTGCGTACTGTGCTGCCGCCCCGAGGCCCACGACGTTGGCGTACGCCTTCTCCCACGTCTCGAATCGACGGGCACTTGTTGCCAGGCAGTACCGTTCCGGGAGGACCACGGGCGCACTCTCGAGTTCCACGAACACGGGACTCAGGCGTTCGATGAACCCCTCCCTCACGTACGAGAAACCGAGTCCCCTCGGACCGCGCAGGTACTTGCGGGACGTTGCAGTGAGCATGTCGCATTGGATCTCACCGACGTCGATCGGTATCTGGCCGACCGTCTGGCAGGCGTCGAGGAGGAAGGGAACGCCGTGGGAGCGGGCGATCGATCCGACTTCGGCTGCAGGATTGACCAGGCCACCGTTCGTCGGCATGTGGTTCATTGTGATCAACGAGATCGGTGCCTCGTCGACCATCTGCTCGAGCCGATCGAGGTCGATCGTGCCGTGAGCGTCGTCGGGCACGACCACGAAGTCGACTCCCCGGGTGTCGCGTACGTGGAGATAGGCTGCCCAGTTCGACACGTACTCGGAGGTGGTCGTGAGGATGCGGTCGCCTTCACCGAGCCCCATCGAGTAGAACAGCATGTCCCACGCCCGTGTCGCGTTGTCCGCAAGCGCTATCTCGTGACGACTCGCCCCGACGAGGGTCGCGAGAGACGCGTACGCGTCCTCGATCTGGTTCGTGCGACGCCGTGCCGTCTCGTACCCGCCGTAGAGGATCTCTTCATCGTGGTACGAACGCATCGCATCGATCACCGGCGTCGGCATCAGATAAGCACCGGCGTTGTTGAAGTGCACGACCTTGCGCACCCCGGGGGTGTCTGAGCGGAGGCGATCGACGTCGATCATGGAACCAGACGCCCCTCCATGCCCCCAGCGATCGTGACGACCTGCCCTGTTTGATGGCCGGACAACGCGTCCGATGCCAACACGACGACCTGACAGGCAACGTCTCTCGGCGTTGCGAGTTGCTTCCTCGCCATCGTTGCTGTTGCCGACTCCACGTGTTGGGGATCGACCCCTGCTGCCTCGCGCTTTGGCGTGATCGTCCATCCTGGAGCCACCGCATTGACCCGGACATCGTCACCGATCCGCGCTGCCTCGTTCTTGAGCGACATGAGCATGCCCGTCATGATCGCGCCCTTGGCCGCGGCGTAGTCGGCGTGACCTGCCTCTCCGAACTGTCCCGCAGTCGATGCCACGAGCACGAGTGAGCCCGCTGCGGTACTTGCTGCGTGGCGCATGAAACCCCGCGAGGTGAGGAAGGCTACGGTCAGGTTGCGGTCGAGAACCATCCTCCATCGCTCGAGCGACAGCTCCGACAGGGGTTGGTCCTGTGGTGGGTACCAGCCGGCGTTGGCCACACAGATCTCGAGTCCACCCATGACCTCGACGATCGTTGGGACGAGTGCGTCGGCTTCGGACTCGTCCGTGAGGTCTGCACCGATCGCGATGCCACCGACCTCGTCGGCGAGCTCGCGGGCGGCTTCGGCTGCACTGTGGTAGTGCACAGCCACGCGGGCACCCTCACCGGCGAACGCCCGGACGATCTCGGTTCCGATCCCGCCTGCACCACCGGTGACGAGCACACGGGCACCATTGAGTCCTGTATCCATGTCGACGAGGGTACCCAGACGACAGACGACAGAGAATTGCGAAGCGTTCACCATTTACCGGATACGCTGTATCGCGGACACCCGACACAGGAGAACCCCATGGAACTGTCAGACTCCGTCAAGAATCTGCTCGACGACAAGATCTACGTGCACCTCGCGACCATCATGCCCGATGGGTCTCCCCAGGTCTCGGTCGTCTGGGTCGATCGGGACGGGGACAAGGTGCTCTTCTCGAGCGCGCTGGGGCGTGTCAAGCCTCGCAACATCGAACTCGATCCAAGGGTCGCCCTCTCGTTCACGCCACCAGACAAGCCGTACGAGAACACCGTCCTGCGGGGTCGTGTCACCAAGACGGCTACGGATGGGACGTGGCTCATCGACCGGCTCGCCAAGAAGTACCTCGGCCATGAGAGCTACCAGTTCGCGACACCGGGAGAGGTCCGCGTCAACTATGAGATCGAGATCGACGCAGTGAGCCAGTGGGGATAGATGCACATCGAAGCCGATGATCTGATCGAGCATCTCAGGGCTCAAGGTCTGAGGATCACCGAACCGCGTCGTGTTGTCTGTGAGGTGATCGCCAAACGTCACGGCGAGCACCTCACCGCGGCGGCCATCTACGACATCGTTCGATCGGGTACCGATGGACAGCTCGATCGGGCGACCGTGTACCGCACGCTCGACGCGCTCGAAGATGCCGGGGCGATCAGGCACGGACACATCGGGCACGGGCCGACGGTCTACCACCTCACAGACACCGTCGAACACCAACACCTCCTGTGCACGAGATGCGGGCGAACGGTCACCGTCGATCGATCAGCCATCAGCGTTTTTCTCGATGCCATCACGGACGAGACCGGGTTCGTCCCCGATGTCGAGCACTTCGCACTCGGTGGACTCTGCAGCGACTGCGCCGGGCAGAGCCGGTAGAACACGCCGGTTGGACCCGCAAGGATGCTCATCTTGTGGGGTTGTGCAACGGCAGGTATCCTTATTGCGAACTAGTCGCAACAAGGCAGGGCCATGCACATCCCAGACGGATTCATTGGGATCGGAGCCTCTGCAGCGGCCGGAGCCGGCGCTGCAGGTGGTTTCGCATTCGCAGTTCGTCAAGCAAAGAAGTACCTGACCGACCGGCTCATCCCACTCGCTGCGCTCGTCGCAGCGTTCGTCTTTGCCGCCCAGATGGTCAACTACCCGGTCCTCCCCGGTGTCAGCGGGCACCTCATCGGCGGTGTTCTTGCAGCCGTCCTCGTCGGACCCTCTGTCGGCTTCATGGTTCTGGCGATCGTCCTGATCGTCCAGGCCTTCCTCTTCGCAGACGGTGGGCTGTCCGCCCTCGGGTTGAACATCCTCAACATGGGGGGTGTCGCCGCGGTCGGTGGCTACTTCCTGTACCGATTCATCTTCCGGTTCACCAACCGGTCACCGAGAGCCGTCGCTGTTTCTGCCGGTCTTGCTGCGTTCGCCTCGGTGCCGCTGGCAGCATCTGCCTTCGGCGCCGAGTTCGCGCTGGCCGGAACGACCTCCTCCGTCAGTGTCGCGTCGATCCTCCTCGCCCTCGTGGGCGTGCATGTGGTCATCGGGGCAGGCGAGGGCCTCCTCACGTTCCTCGTCGTGGGCGCCGTTACGAGATCCCGACCGGATCTGGTCTACGGCTCCCCCGCCTACACCGGTGATCGCACCGAGGAGTTGGTCCAGTGACCCGCAACACGTGGCTCTCGATCGCAGCGGTCGTCATCGTCCTCGCCGTCGGCGTTGGACTCAGCCAGTTCGCATCGAGCCAGCCGGACGGACTCGAGTACATCGCACAAGAACACGGCTTCGCCGGGGCAGCAGACGATCACGCTCTCGAAGATGCACCTCTTGCCGGGTACGGCGAGAACCTCGAGAGATCCTCGGCGACCGCGACCGCGGTTTCCGCTCTCGTCGGCATCGCTGCAACGGCCGGGCTCGGCTTCATCGTCTTCCGTATCGCTCGGAAGAAGCCCGACCAGCACTCGACCGCCTGACTGTGTCCGGAGGGCATGCACACGCGTTGTATCTCCACGGAGATTCCCTTCTGCACCGAGCAGCACCTCAGGTGAAGATCGCAGCGGCGTTCGGCCTGGTCCTCGCGATCGTGGCAACACCTCGAGAAGCGATCTGGGCGTTCGCCGTCTACGCAACACTGATCATCGCCGTGGGAATCGCTGCGGGCCTCACGCCTGGTTTCGTCGGCCGAAGGCTCCTCGTCGAGGTGCCGTTCCTGTTCGTCGCTCTCTTCCTCCCGCTCCTCGGAGGTGGTACCACAGTGTCTGTTGCAGGGATCGATCTGTCCGTTGCCGGCCTGTGGGACGCCTGGAACATCCTCGCGAAGGCGACACTCGGTCTTGGCGTGGCGATCCTGCTCGGTGCCACGACACAGGTGACCCAGCTCCTTGCAGGCCTCGATGGGCTTCGCATACCAACGGTCGTGACGGCGATCTCGGGGTTCATGGTTCGCTACATCGATGTCATCGCGGACGACTGGTCCCGAATGCGCGTCGCCATGGCATCTCGAGGACACGATCCACGCTGGATCACCCAGATCGGGCCGTACGCCAGGATGCTCGGTGTCATGTTCGTGCGTACCTACGAGCGGGGTGAGCGCGTCTACCTGGCAATGACCGCTCGTGGGTACACCGGATCGATGCCCGCCTCACTGCAGCCGTCGACGCCTGCAACTCAGTGGGCGGGCGCGGCAGCGATACTCGTGCTCGCCTGGTCGGTCGCGGCAACAGCGTGGGGGATCCGATGAGTGATCCCGTCATCACCGTCGACGACCTCTCCTTCACCTACCCCGACGGAACACCTGCACTCAGCCACGTCTCGCTTCACATCCACCCCGGGGAACGGATCGCTCTGCTCGGACCCAACGGTGCAGGCAAGACCACCCTCGTGCTCCACATGAACGGGATCCATCTTCCCCAAAAGGGTTCCATCACGGTCTCGGGAGTCCCGCTCGACAAGTCCTCCGTCATGGAGATCCGCCGCAGGGTGGGTGTGGTTTTCCAGGATCCCGACGATCAGCTCTTCATGACGACCGTCATCGAAGACGTTGGTTTCGGCCCACGGAACCTCGGCCTGGAGGGGGAAGCACTCGATCGGCGGGTCTGGGAGGCGCTCACCGCCGTCGACGTCGCCGACCTCGCCGACCGTCCCCCGAACCACCTCTCGTTCGGCCAGAAGCGCAGAGTTGCCATCGCCGGTGTACTTGCAATGCACCCCGACATCGTCGTCCTCGACGAGCCGACGGCCAACCTCGATCCGGCGTCACGGCGAGAACTGACCGACATCCTTCATCGGCTCGAGGTCACCCAACTCATCGTCACTCACGACCTCCTGTACGCACTCGAAGTGTGCGAACGCTCGGTGATCCTCGACCGAGGTGAGATCGTTGCCGACGGGGCAACGATCGAGATCCTCAAGGACGCATACCTCCTCGAACAGCACCGCCTCGCCCTCCCGTACGGAGTCACCCTGTAGCTCGCGACACCGTCTCCGGTTTCCAGGGAGGGTCCTAGAACCCTCCGCCGTCGCGCTGGTCCCTCGCTCGTTGGGCAGCTGAGGCCTCACGTCTGACACCAGCCTGTCGCGTCCGTTGCCGGGACCGCTCTGCGGCCTCCTCCTGCTCGGCGACGAAGTGCAGGAATGCACGCCACCGGTCCTCCGACAGCGCTCCTTCTTCCATGGCGTTCCTCACCGCACACCCCGGTTCGGTTCGGTGAGAGCAATCCCGAAAACGGCACGCGTGAGCGAGTTCCTCGACGTCCGAAAAGAGAGCTTCCACCCCTTCTCCCTCCGGATGGAGACCCAGGGCCCTGACCCCGGGGTTATCGATCACCAAGCCACCCGACGGGAGCCGATGGAGTTCCCGGTGGGTGGTCGTGTGCCGGCCCTTCGCATCACGGGTACGCAC
>JAJRYI010000224.1 GCA_024275815.1 Actinomycetes bacterium
CGAAAGAGGTCGGCGGAGAGCAACCGTCGACGGCAACGACCCGCTCGACGTCGCCGAGGCAGCAAAGAGAGAACTCGGCCTCTGACCATGCGCCTCGGACTCACCACTACACCAGAACGGATCCGGACCCTGACATCTCGATCCCGCGAACTCGGGTTCGAGCTGGTTTCCCTTCCCTGCATCCGCATCGATGCCGTCCCGGGAGGTGCCGATAGGGCCGGCGAGGCTGCGCTGCAGGCAGATGCGGTCGTGATCACGTCGCGACGGTCACTCGAGATGCTCGGCGGTGCGATCGCCCCCGGTGTCCCGGTGATCGCCGTGGGTCCCGAAACGGCGGCAGCCATCGAGGACGCCGGAGGGACCGTTGCCCTCGTCGGATCGGGCGGTGTTCGGCAACTCGCACGCGACGCCGGGCAGATCCTCAGTGGGAAGAACGTCGTTCTCGTCGGTGCATCGAACACTGCCCGGCAGAGCGCAGCGGCGCTCGAGATGGCCGGTTGCTCGGTCACGGCGATCGAGCTCTACACGACGGTTCCGGTCGCTCCCCCAGATGACCCCGTCGATGCCGTAGCCTTCGGATCCCCAACGGCGGTCACCGGGTGGCTCATCGCCCGCGAGCTCGCAGAGCTCACCGTGGCGGCGATCGGCGAGACCACGGCTGCATCATTGCGCGGCCACGGTGTCGAACCCGACGTCGTTGCGGACCAGCCGGGATTCATCAACATGATCGAACAGTTGGCCGCCCTGCGGCTCGAGAGGAGCACCTCATGACCGGCTTCCCGGTTGAACGCACGCGACGCCTTCGTCGCACACCCCAGCTTCGACGCCAGGTCGCAGAGACCCGACTCGACCCTGCCATGTTCGTGCTCCCGGTGTTCGTTGTCTCGGGAACGGGGGTTCGTGACGAGATCACGTCGATGCCCGGCAACTACCAGCTGTCGATCGATGAGCTCATCCCCCTTGCCCAGGAAGCCGAGTCGCTCGGTGTCGGGGGGATGATCTTCTTCGGTATCCCCGACACCAAGGACGACCAGGGGACCTCAGCGTGGGATCCCGAAGGACCCGTTCCGCGTGCCATCGCTGCCGTCAAGGAGCACGCACCGGGGATCGTCACATGGGCGGACGTCTGTATGTGCGAGTACACGAGCCACGGCCACTGTGGTGTCCTCGACGGCGACGTCGTCGACAACGATGCAACGCTCCCACTCCTCGCCAGAGCAGCCGTTGCGTACGCCGCGGCAGGTGCCGACGTGATCGCTCCTTCGGACATGATGGACGGACGGGTCGGTGCGATCAGGGAAGCACTCGACGACGCCCGATTCGCGGACATCGCGATCTGTTCGTACTCGGTGAAGTACTCCTCGGCGTTCTACGGGCCCTTCCGTGACGCTGCAGACTCCGCCCCCGCCTTCGGCGACCGACGCACCCATCAGATGGACCCGCCCAACGTTCGTGAAGCACGACGCCAGGTCGACCTCGACCTCCTCGAGGGTGCCGACATGGTGATGGTGAAGCCTGCAGGCCCGTACCTCGACGTCATCAAGGAGGTCCGCGACATGGTCGACGTCCCCCTCGCCGCCTACCAGGTCTCCGGTGAGTTCTCGATGGTCAAAGCCGCTGCAGAACGTGGATGGATCGACGGTGACCGAGTCATGATGGAGTCCCTGACCGGCATCGTTCGAGCCGGCGCCGACATCGTGCTCACCTACTTCGCCATCGACGCGGCCCGCACCTTGAAGGAGCAGCGATGACGAAGAACTGGGACCGAGCAGTCGAGCTGATGCCCGGCGGGGTGAACTCTCCCGTGCGCGCGTTCAAGGCCGTCGGTGGTGAACCCCCGTTCATCGCTTCGGCGTCCGGACCGCATCTCACCACCACCGACGGCGACGACCTCATCGACTTCATCTCCTCATGGGGTGCCATC
>JAJRYI010000225.1 GCA_024275815.1 Actinomycetes bacterium
CTTGAGGTTCGCAATACCGATCGCGACCGCGAGCAGCGCGAGGATCCCGTAGAGGATCAGCTCTTTCGGGTCGCCGAGGTCGTACGGTGGTGATGACAGGATGAGTTCCTGCCCGATGAGGAGCTCTGCCGTCACAGCTGCACCAACCGATGCGATGACGACAGCGTTGAGGTGTCTGATCGCGAACGAGCTGAGTATGACCTCCATGGCGAACAACATGCCGGCGATCGGTGCGTTGAACGATGCACCGATCGCTGCGCCCGCTCCTGCAGCGACGAGGCTCCGGATGTGGTCATGGTCGAAACCGGAGAGACGTGCGAGCTTGGAGCCTATGGAGGCACCGATGTACACGACCGGTCCCTCACGGCCTCCCGAACCACCTGTGCCGAGCGTCAGCGCTGTCGCGATCATCTTCGGTATGAGTTGCCTCGTCGGGAGGTACCCGCCGTGGAGGCTGAGGCCGACCATCGTCTCAGATACGCCTCCACCGGCGATACCCGGGCCGAACTGCTTGTTCAAGAGCCACGACACCATCATGCCAATCGGGATCAGGACGACGAACACCCACGTTCCGAAACCGCTCCACTGCTCGAACTGCGATGAACCAGATTCGACGAGTTTGATCAAGGCGGCGAGGGCGGAGGTTGCCGTGCCGACGAGCACGCCCAGGATCGCTGCGGCAAGCAAGAAACTCGCCGTACCGCGGGATCGCAGTACTGCCTTGAGGGGCGCGGTGGCAACGGACATGCATGTGACGGTAGTGCTGTGGCGTGCACACACGAAGGTTGAGGGAACACGAGCGTTCCCCGCTACGTTGTAGCCGCATGTTCACGAGAAAGTCTTCCACTGCTTCGAGAGGTGCCGTGCCACCTTCGGGCCGGGCTGAACCGCACGAGATCAGCGGTGTTCACTTCGTCAACGGGACCACGATGACGCCACCGTTCCCCGCCGGGATGGAGGTGGTCTCCTTTGGAATGGGCTGCTTTTGGGGTGCGGAGCGAGTGTTCTGGCAGCTCCCCGGTGTGTACACCACGGCCGCCGGGTATCAAGGTGGGGTGACGCAGAACCCGACCTACGAAGAGGTGTGCACAGGGGCGACCGGCCATGCCGAGGTGGTACTCGTCGTGTACGACCCGGCGAAGACGTCTCTCGACATGCTGTTCAAGAGCTTCTGGGAGCAGCACGACCCCACGCAGCCGAACCGCCAGGGAAACGATGTCGGAACGCAGTACCGCTCGGTGATCTACTGGACGACCGACCAGCAGCGAGACGTTGCCACCGCATCCAGGGACGTCTACGGCGCAGCGTTGAGCGCTGCGGGGTTCGGTGGGATCACGACGGAGATAGCCGGGGCCGGCCCGTTCTTCTACGCCGAGGAGTACCACCAGCAGTACCTCGCGAAGAACCCCGGGGGATACTGCAATCATGGCTTCTGCCAGATCGAGTACACCGCACCCGAACTCTGAGATGGGAATAGCATCCCGAAGCAGACGTTCTACCGCACACGACGATGTGAAAGGTGCCATCGGCATGCCCAACGGCGCGATTCTCGAACTGGTCGATCTCGGGTTCCAGTGGCGTGGCCTCGATCCGTTCATCATGACGATGCACCACCTCGACGAGTACCCGGCGGGTAACGACGTTCAGGGCCCGGCCGCCTCACTCGAGGGACGTCGAATCGGCTCTGACTTCTCAGGGATCGACGGGTGGTCGATGTACCACGGGGATGTCGTCCCCGGATTCCCACAGCATCCACATCGAGGATTCGAGACCGTCACGGTGGTGCGTCGTGGCTACGTCGATCACTCTGATTCTCTCGGGGCGACCGCTCGCTATGGGGGCGGCGACGTCCAATGGCTCACGACGGGAGCCGGGATCCAGCACGCCGAGATGTTCCCACTGATCCGCAACGGCGACGGCAATGTGCTCGAGCTGTTTCAGATATGGCTCAATCTGCCTCCCGAGTCCAAGATGGTCGCTCCGCACTTCCGCATGCTCTGGTCCGAAACGATCCCGACCGTCACCCCGGCACCTGGTGTGTCGATCGACGTGGTCACCGGTTCCCTCGACGGTCACGTGGCCCCGGCTCCACCCCCGGATTCGTGGGCCTCGAGTGACAACGGAGACATGGCGATCTGGATGATCCGAATCGAACCCGGAGCTGTATGGGACATCCCGGCGGGCCCTGTCGGTGTGAACCGAATGGTGCACTTCTTCGAGGGCACCGAGGCACGTGTCGACGGAGATCTGGTCCCGGTAGGGAAGGGCATCCGGCTCCGGGAGGATGTCACGGTCTCCGTTGTCAACACCGGCGTACCCGCCGAGTTCCTGCTCCTACAAGGCCGCCCTATCGGAGCCCCGGTGTTCCAGCTCGGGCCTTTCGTGATGAACACACCGGCCGAACTCCAGGAAGCCCTTGACGGCTACCGCACAACCGGGTTCGGAGGCTGGCCGTGGTCGCAACGCGATCCTGTGCATCCCCGTACCGAAGGTCGGTTCGCTCTTCACGCCGACGGCCAGGTCGAGTACCGCGAGATGCAGGAACTCGCCGACAGCTGACCGGAGCTCACCGGTCGTTCGCTTGCAGCGCCCACCTTCCGTAGGCTCCCCC
>JAJRYI010000226.1 GCA_024275815.1 Actinomycetes bacterium
CACCGGGCTACCGCCGGCAACCTACTTCTCAGGGCCGAAGGTACGTTGGCTCCTCGATCGCTACCCACACATCGCCGAGCTCGCCGGAAGCGGGAACCTCGCGTTCGGAACGATCGACTCCTGGCTCGCGTGGAACCTGACTGGGCGCCACGTCACAGACGTCACCAACGCGAGCCGCACCATGCTGATGAACCTCGAGACGCTCGCATGGGATGCCGATCTGTGCGAGGCGGTAGGTGTGCCGATGGAGATCCTGCCCGAGATCGTCCCATCGATCGGGCCGATCGGAAGCTGTCACGGCGTACTCGAAGGAACCGAGCTCACGGCGATCCTCGGCGACCAGCACGCTGCCCTCGTCGGACAGGCAGCGTTCGGACCGGGAGGAACGAAGGCGACGTACGGCACCGGCGCGTTCCTGGTGACGAACACCGGCGCGCAGATCGTACGGTCGACCTCCGGGCTCCTGACGACCGTTTCGTACCAGATCGCCGGAGAACCGGCTCACTACGCCCTCGAGGGGTCCGTTGCAGTCGCAGGGTCTGCCGTGCAGTGGCTGAGAGACAACCTCGAGATGATCGCATCGTCGGGCGAGGTCGAAGCGCTCGCCGCAACGGTTCCAGACAACGGAGACGTCTACTTCGTCCCTGCCTTCTCCGGGCTCTTCGCCCCCCACTGGCGGGATGATGCGCGAGGGCTCTTCGCAGGGTTGACCCGGTTCTCGAATCGGGGACACTTTGCACGTGCCGTGCTCGAGGCGACAGCTTTCCAAACGTACGACCTGATCGTTGCCATGGAGAGAGACACCGGGAATCGGCTCACAGAACTGCGCGTCGACGGCGGAATGGTTGCCAACACGCTGCTGATGGGCTTCCTTGCAGACGTCCTCGACATCGACGTCGTCGTTCCTTCCAAGATCGAGACAACGGTGATCGGTGCAGCGTTCGGGGCCGGCCTGGCAGCCGGCGTGTGGGCAGGCGTCGACGACGTTGCTGCACACTGGCACGAGGCCGTCCGGTACAGATCTTCGATGGAACCCCCTGACAGGGACCGGCTTCTCGCTGGCTGGTCCAAGGCACTCGAACGCTCTCTTGGATGGATCGCCGACTGATACCGGCGCAGCAGCCCACCCCCCGATAGGCTGGCCACCACATGTCGATACCGAATCTTCTCGCGGTCATCCGGCTGATCCTCACACCGGTTGCGATGGCTTTGATCATGGCGTCTCCGGACGACAGGACGATGGCTGTGGTCGCGATGGTCGTGTTCGTCGTCGCGGCGATCACCGACTTCCTCGACGGTTACCTCGCCAGACGCTGGCGGATCACCACCACGCTCGGAGCGTTCCTCGACACCGTTGCCGACAAGATCCTCGTGTCGGGAGCACTCATCGCGCTCGTCGCGGTCGGAGCCACGAGTAGCTGGGTGGCGTTCGTCATCATCGGACGCGAGATCGCGATCATGGGCCTCCGCTCCGTTGCCGCCCTCGACCAGGACACGGTTCCCCCATCGATGTGGGGCAAGTCGAAGGCCGCCGTTCAGTTCACCGCGATATCGCTCGCCATCCTCGGTCTCGACATCCTGATCGGGCCGTGGCGTCTCGACCAATGGTTCATGGCGGCAGCAGTGATCGTCACGCTCATCTCGGCAGGGGACTACTTCTCCCGGTTCCGTTCCGTGCTCTCGCGTCGTGACCGAACCGAGTAGCGCGTTCCTCACCGGAGGAAGCGGCCTGGTCGGTGGGCACCTCCTTGCACGCTTGACCGCATCGGGCACCAGGGTGTCGGCGCTGGTTCGATCCCAGTCCGCGCAGCGAAAGGTCACCGAGCACGGTGCCGAGCCGGTACACGGAGACCTGTTCGACGTCGCCGGGCTCGCCCGTGCCATGCAGGGCGCGGACGTCGTGTTCCACGTCGCCGGGGTCAACGACACATGCCCCCGTGACGTTTCAGCGATGGACCGCGTGAACATCGACGGGACGAGGGCGGTGATCGCCGCTGCAGCTTCGGCAGGCGTCGAGCGGGTCGTGTACACGTCGTCTGCCGCCGCGATCGGTGAGCCTCACGGCTCGATCGGCACCGAGACGACCGTGCACTGCGGCGAGTACCCGTCCCCCTACGCACGATCCAAGTACCTCGCTGAGATCGCTGCCTTCGACGAAGCTGCCGGGGCGGGGATCGACCTCGTTGCGGTCAACCCGTCATCGGTCCAGGGGCCCGGGAGGGTGACGGGTTCCGCCAAGATCCTCCTGGGTGTGCTCAACGCGAAGCGTCCGATCCTGACCGACACATCCCTGTCGATCGTCGACATCGAAGACTGCACAACGGGCCACATCGCTGCCGCCGCTCACGGGCGGGCAGGGGAGCGCTATCTGCTGTCCGGGACATCGATCAGGGTCTCTGAAGCCGTGGCTCTTGCATCGAGCATCCTCGGACACGACATCGAGCCGCGATGGATCCCTGCCCAGGTCGTGCGCCGCCTCGGGATCCCGATCGCCGGCGTCGTGTCGTGGGTGCGCCCATCGTTGGGGGTGTGCCCGGCGCTGATCCGCACCCTCCTCCACGGGCACCGCTTCGACGGGTCGAAGGCGGAGAGGGATCTCGGAATCGTCTACCACTCGATCGAGGACACGTTCAGGCGCACCATCGGGTGGTTCATAGCCGAACGGTTGGTCGAGGCCGACTGACCCCATCGCTCCGGTACGATGCTCTGTTGTGCCTGCACCGTTGAGCGCCCTCGTCGATCGGTGGCGACGCGACCTCGATCCACCCCTCCCCGGTCGAGTCGTCGTGCCGCCGTCCGCGCGCGCCTTCGTGCTCGCGGCGATGGCGAGACGCGCCGATCATCCCCTCCTCGCAATCGTGGCCGGCGAGCGCGAGGCAGAGGAACTCGCCGATGACGTAGCGCTGTTCACCACCGATGTGATCCATCTACCGGCGTGGGAGACGCTCCCCTTCGAGCACGTTTCCCCGAACGTGGTCACGATGGCCGAACGGGTCGAGGCGCGCTACCGACTCACGGGAGAGGGATCGTTCGTCGTGGTTGCATCGGTGCGGGCAGTGACTCAGCGCGTCTCACCGACCACCACGGAGCCACTCCGATTCGATCAGGGAGCCATCTACGACCTCGATACCGTCATCTCTGACCTCACCTCAGCCGGGTACACGAGGACCGACCGTGCCGAGGCGCGAGGAGACATGGCTGTGCGGGGAGGGATCATCGACGTATATCCCCCAAACGCCGACCTCCCCATTCGTCTCGATTTCTGGGGGGACACGCTCGACGAGATCAAGGCGTACTTACCATCGACGCAACGATCCACCGATCAACTCGACTCCGTTGAGGTGTTCCCCGCACGAGAGCTCGTCCTCGACGCCTCGATCAGAGCCAAGGCTGGAGAGCTGCGAGCCGGTGCACCACTAGCTGTCGACCGATGGGATCGTATCGCCGAGGGGATCAGCTTCCAGGGCATGGAGTCGTGGCTGCCGTGGCTCGCTCCACCGCGCACGGTGCTCGACGAGAGCAACGGGCCGATCATCGTCTTCGATCCGGCCCGCTGCCAGGAAAGGGCAGGGGATCTCATCACGGAGGAGACGGACCTCGCTACTGCGCTGGCCAGTACATGGGGAGCCGAAGCGTCCGACCCGGGATCACATCCACCGCTGTACCTCCCGCTCGACCTCGAGACAGTGTCAGACCGGCTCATAGAGGCTCCTGCCCACGCGGCAGGGCCCGGCGACGACGGGTACGAGATCCGGACCCTCGACGCGGTAGCGGGGGACCCTGAGTCTGTTGCGCGTGCAGTCAACCGGTGGAAGACACGCTCGGTCGACATCGTCATCGCAATGGACGGAATCTCGGCGGCACATCGTGTTGCGGCCATCCTCTCAGAGCACGGGGCCGACCTGCCGGTGCTCGATACGGTGGAGCCAGGGACGCTCGCCGTGACTTCGATCGGGATCCACAACGGGTTCGTCTTCCCCGCTCTCGGCTTCGGTGTCGTCGGTGAACGTGAGGTCGCGGGGCGCCGGAGGGCCCACCGATCTGCGGGGCGTGGAACGAAGCGTCAAGTAGTCGATGCCTACAGGGACCTGAACCCCGGGGACTTCATCGTTCACCATCATCACGGAATCGGGCGGTTCGCAGGCCTC
>JAJRYI010000227.1 GCA_024275815.1 Actinomycetes bacterium
GATCACCGATCACCGATCCAGGGCCGACGCTGAGTGAGACCTCCAGGGTGGTGTCGTGGTCACCCTGTGGCCTGCCTCCGGCATGGTCACGTCGCACGCCGTGTGTCTTCCCCACACCGTGCGACGACCGTCGTGAGCGCAGCGGTGCCCGGCCCCTTGTTCGAGAAAGCTCGCGGATTCGTGCAGGTCACACAACTGCGTACCATGGTGTCAGCCATCTGCAGGGAGCACCATGTCTGAGTTCCATTACGAGCCGATGTTCCAACTGGGCGCCGACGAAACCGAGTACCGGCGGCTCGACATCGACGACCTGATCACTACAGAGGCCATCGGTGGCCGTGAGATCCTGACGATCGACCCGAAGGCTCTGCGGCTGCTCGCAGCCGAGGCGGTGCGGGACGTTTCACACCTCTTGCGGCCCGCCCATCTCGCGCAACTGCGTGCGATCCTCGATGACCCCGAGGCGTCTGACAACGACCGGTTCGTGGCGCTCGAGATGCTGAAGAACGCGGTCATCGCAGCCGAGATGGTGCTACCGACATGTCAGGACACCGGTACTGCGATCGTCCACGGGCACAAGGGCGAGAACGTGTTCACCGGTGCCGACGACGCCGAGTGGCTGTCGCACGGCATCTACGACACGTACACCGGCACGAACCTGCGGTACTCCCAGATGGCGCCGCTGTCGATGTTCGAAGAGCGCAACACGGGCACGAACCTGCCGGCACAGATCGAGATCGAGTCGGTGCCCGGAGACGAGTACGAGCTGCAGTTCGTGACCAAAGGTGGCGGCTCGGCGAACAAGACGTTCCTGTTCCAGAAGACCAAAGCGGTACTCAACCCGGAGTCGTTGACGACCTTCATCGACGAGGCGATCCGCACGCTCGGAACGGCCGCGTGCCCCCCGTACCACCTAGCGATCGTCGTCGGCGGCACCTCGGCCGAGCTGACCCTCGAGACGGTCAAGCTCGCCAGCACGAAGTACTACGACACCTTGCCGACCACAGGCAACGAGTACGGCCGGGCCTTCCGCGATCTCGAGTGGGAGAAACGGATCCACGAGATGACACGCGTAGTCGGGATCGGCGCCCAGTTCGGTGGCAAGTACTTCTGCCACGACGTGCGGGTGATCCGGCTCCCGCGACACGGTGCGTCGTGTCCGGTGGGCATCGGCGTCTCGTGCTCCGCGGACCGCCAGATCAAGGCCAAGATCAACGCCGACGGTGTCTTCCTCGAGGCGCTCGAGCGCAACCCGTCTCGCTTCCTTCCGGAACCGGACGCCACCGCCGAGCCCTCCGAAGCGGTCCACATCGATCTCGATCGACCCATGGACGAGATCCGAGCCGAGCTGTCCAAGCACCCCGTGGGGACCCGGCTGGCGCTCACCGGGACGATCGTGGTCGCACGCGACATCGCCCACGCCAAGATCGCCGAGCGGCTCGATCGAGGTGAGGGCATGCCGCAGTACCTCAAGGACCACATCGTGTACTACGCGGGTCCCGCCAAGACCCCCGAGGGGTACGCGTCCGGGTCGTTCGGGCCGACGACGGCGGGACGGATGGATCCGTACGTCGAACGCTTCCAGGCGGCCGGTGGCAGTCTCGTGATGCTCGCAAAGGGGAATCGGTCCAAGCAGGTCACCGACGCGTGTGCCACCCACGGCGGGTTCTATCTCGGCTCGATCGGGGGGCCGGCGGCGATCCTGGCCAAGGAGCGCATCCGTAAGGTCGAGGTCCTCGAGTACCCGGAGCTCGGGATGGAGGCCGTGTGGCGGATCGAGGTCGAGGGCTTCCCGGCGTTCATCATCGTCGACGACAAGGGCAACGACTTCTACGCCCGGTTCGCTTCCTGACGGTCAACGCTGCGGGTTCCCCCGGTGTCTTCGAGGACGGCGGTGGATACGTAGATGCCGGGCATGAGGCAGAAGTCGCCCTCGGACGCCGCCGGCCAGTAGGTTCGCTCGATGAACACGACGCGGTAGACGCGTCGACCGTTGACCGGGTTGCAGCCAGCCTCGTGGTGTGTCGGTCGTTCCAAGCGCGGCGTAGATCCGATCGGCGATCGCTCTCGTCGCCACGACCAGGAAGACGCCGCGTATCCGAGGATCTTGAAGATCGTTCCTTCGCGCTTCTCGAAGAACGCCGACACGCTCTGCTCGATGCCGCGAACGATATCGAGGAGCGCAACGGGGAGCACCGCAGTGAGGATCGAGATCCAAAACGACTCGCTGACGATCGCCTCTACGAACTCGACGAAGAGGTTCAGCACGATGATGTAGATGAGGACAGCGCCCGACCACGAGAGGTATCGCTGCTGGTTCCTGGTAATTGTCACCGCGGTCGCTTGATCTGCGGACATAGCTCCCCCGAATTGTGTACGACGCTCAGCGGGCGATTGGAGAGTGCCACGTCCCCGGACAGAGCGTGGCATCTGCTCTGTGGAGTGGTTGACGACGGGACTTCACCCGCCTTCGCATACACGTTCGAGGATCGACGACCGGGCTCGGAGCATGCAAGCAGTTAGGTGCCCTAAGTACCATCTCGGCATGTTCATCTTCGGCCCTCTTCCCGATGACCCGATGGAAGCCCTCGCCGGCGAACTCGATGCTGAGGCGATCGGCGCCCAGGTGGGTCTCTACACCCTTGCCAGAGCAGGGTACGCGGTTCTCTCGTCGATCGAACAGATCGCGGCGAGGCACGACCTTACCCCGACACAGTTCCGTCTCCTCATGGTGCTGAGATTCGTCCACCCCGACGGGGTCTCCATGTCACGAGCGGCAGACGCGCTCGACATCAAGCCTCCATCGTTGACCGAGATCGTCCGATCGGCACCCGACCTGTTCGTGCGATCCACCAACGGCGCGGATCACCGCCGGGTGATGCTGAGCGCATCCCCGGAAGGACATCGGCGACTCGGAGGGGCACTCCCGCAGATGGCTGCTCACGCCGTCTCACTCGAAAACGCCCTCGGTGCTGACGCGTGGAACACGCTCGTCGGCGAGGCAGACCGCCTCTTCGAGGTGATCCAGGAAGGCAGCCCATGACCTAC
>JAJRYI010000001.1 GCA_024275815.1 Actinomycetes bacterium
CAGAGGCTGCAGATCGTGTCGCAGTCGACGCACCGGCTCGCCTCCGTCTGAGCTTCCTCCGGGGTGTACATCAACATCGTCTCGTTGAAGTTGTTGCGCACCGTCAGCGGCGTGAACTTGGCAGGCACCCGGTACTCACGGCGTGCCCTGCGTTGGATCAGCGCCGCAAGATCGTCCGGCTTCGGCATCTCCGTTGGTGCCGCTTCACTCGGGCCGCCGGCCGCCGCGATGATCGCAGCTGCAACGGCCTTGCCATCGGCGGCTGCCTTGACGATCGACGATGGCCCGTCGGCTGCCACGTCGCCACCCGCGTAGATCCCGGGGATCGATGACTCCATGGTCACCGGGTCGACCTCGATGTAGCCACGCGACGTGAGCACCGGCGGCTCGTCCCCGAAGAAGTCGAGGAGAGAGTGCTGACTGATCGCCAGGATGAGCGTGTCGAGAGGAACCTCGAACTCGGAGTCCGCAACGTCGTGGGGGATCTTGCGCCCCGACGAGTCACGGTCGCCGCGGTACTCGGTCTTCGTCGCGATGAGCCCGAGGAGTTTCCCATCCTCGACGTGGAGCGCATGCGGGTTCGTCATCTCGAGGATCTCGATGCCTTCCGCGATGACCTCGTGGATCTCCTCAGGATCGGCAGGCATCTGATCCTTGGAACGGCGGTAGATCAACGAGACGTCGGTCGCACCGACCCTCCACGCCGAACGCACACAGTCCATTGCGGTGTCCCCGGCACCGATGACGCCGACTCGTGGACCGACGGGGATCGGGTTCTCCTCACGGACGGAGCGCAGGAAGCTGAGCGCGTCGAGAACACCGTCGGCATCCTCGCCTTCGAATCCGAGATACTTGGGCAGCTGCGCCCCAACGGCGACGAAGATCCGTTCGAACCCCTCTTCACGCAGATCGGCGAGGGAGAAGTCCTCTCCGGCCTTCTGGCCATACCGGATCTCGACGCCGAGTTCGTCGAGGATCGCCATGTCCTTGTCGATCTCGTGCTGGGGAAGGCGGTACTCGGGGATCGCCCCTCCTACCATGCCTCCGGCGTAGGGATGCGCCTCGAAGATCGTGACCGAGATGCCTGCCTTGGAGAGTTCCTGAGCAGCAGCGATACCGGCAGGGCCGGCGCCGATGATCGCGACCTTCGTGTCGAGCTTCGCTGTGCGTGCCGGGACCCGGGGCCAGGTCTCGTGGGACATGATGAACCGTTTCATGTCCCTGATTGCGAGCGGCTGGTCGAGGTGGGTCCGGATACAGGTGTTCTCACACAGGTGGTCACACACCCGTCCGAGGATGGAAGGCACCGGATTGTCGGCCCGGGTGATCTCGACCGCGTCGTCGAATCGGCCTTCACGGACCGCACGCATGTAGGCGGGGACGTTCTGGTCGATGGGGCACTCGTCCGTACACGGTGCCTCGATGCAGTCGAAGAGGCCGAGTTTGCGGTCCGTCTTGGAGCGGTCCATCCGGAACGATTCGTTCTTGTACCGCCAGTCGCCGCGAACGGCCTGTGCATACCCGCGAAGGTTGATGCGCCCGAGGGTACGCATCGCGACCGTCGTGAGTGTGTCGGCCTGCGCCTCGTCATAGCCTCGCTCGACCGCCCATGTACGAACGACGTCGGGGATCGACTGATCCCACTCCCCGCACAGGTACACGGAGAGATCATGGGCATCGTCCTGGTCGAACGCCAACCCGGTGTCGGCGAGGACCGCTGCGCTCAACATCTCGGTGAACAGGGAGAAGTGGTGCTCCCCGATGGCGGTCTTGCCAACGAAGTCGACGATGTCGGAGGCCTCAGCCTTGTCGAGGCCGTTGTTCAACTCTTCGAGGTACTGGGGCAACCGCAGATACCCACCCGTCTTGAGAAGGTCGGAGCACACGGTGATCGTCGTCATCCCCGACCGCAGCAGATCGGTGACGTTGAACGCGTCGGCACCACCGGCGAACGACAACAGCATGTCTCCACGGAACTCCTCGGACAGGCGGAGCGCTAGGTTCGCCGTCACTGCGTGAAGCGCTCGTCCAGACATGTACATCATGTCGTCGTCGGGGAACGTGGGACGGTGGTTCTCGACCTCGAGCGTGTTCGAGAGCTTCAGCCCGAAGGTCAACCCCTTCCCCCGTGCGATGCGCTTGAGGTTGTGGAACATCGGGATGGCATCGACGTACTTCAGGTCGTGCCCGAACGCCTCGTCCGGGATGACGACGTCGGTGAATCCGAGTTCGTCGTTGACGATCACCCGCACCCGCTCGGCGCCGAGCAGTGTCGGGTTGCACTTCACCGACGTGTGAAGGCCACGATCTTGCAACAGGTAGGTCGTGATCTGCTCGATCTCTTCAGGGGGGCAGCCGTGCATCGTCGAGAGCGTCATCGTGTTCGAGAGCTGCGCCGGAACGTCGATGTCACGGATCCCGGGGTACCGCTGCGCAACGATGTCGAGGTACGGGCCGAGGTACGCAGAGGCGTCGTCCATGACGTCGAGGTACCACTGGACGTTCGGCTGGAGGATCCCCTGGAGATCGTAGCCGACACTCATGTTGAAGACCATGCCCGGGCCATCGCCGGGGAACCCGAGCTTGGAGTGCAGCGCATGGATCAGTACCCATGCTCGCAGGTACTCATCGAACGACTGGTGAACCTTGAGTTCCTGGGACCACTCGACGTTGTAACCCTCGTCCTCGATGTCGATGCACGGCTTGTTGACATCGAGTTCGTCGAGGGTCTGGACGGTCTTGAGCTCGATGAACCGTGCCCCAACGAGCCAGGCAACGACGATGTTCTGTGCCATCTGGGTATGCGGGCCGGCGGCGACGCCGAACGGCGTCTCGAGGGCCACACCGTAGTTCGGGACGCGGAATCGATCGTCCTCACTCGGGGTGAAGAACGCCCCACGCGGGATGCCGAAGATCGAGTCCTTCTCCTCGAGTTCGGTGAACACCCAATCGGTGAGTTGCTCCATCGTGATGGGCTGAAAACGATCCGACATCTCTGGGACTCCTCTCGCCTACAGGCGGGCGTGCAAGCGTGCGGCCTGCTCTCGTGCTTTGGCTCTGATCTCTTGCGCATCGACCCTGGTGGTCGTCCCGTTCTCGAAGACGACCTCGCCGCCCACCTTGACTTCGAGTGGGTGGATCCCCGCGGTGAACGCGATGTGCCAGGGGTCCATCGGGTCGTAGGACCAGGTGACCTCGTCGTTGCGAGCCTCAGGGACGAGGTTCCACCCGTTCTCGAGCCACGACCACGCAGGGTCAGGCCCAACGGTGACATCGACGGAGCGAGCCATGACATAGGCGAGACGGAACGACTCGATCATGTTCGCCCCGATCCCGTCGGTCCCGAGTGCGACCGGGTTGGAGAACCGTGCGGGGTTGGCGTACCCGACACCGTTGTTGAGGTTCGAGCGCGGGTTGTGCAGGATCGTGCCCTCGAGGTCGTGGTCCGTGGGCAGGTGGACACAGTGGCTCAACAGCCAGCGGTCGTTGGTCAAACCCGCGAGACGCTTCGGAGCGTCGATGTCGCCGGGGCCCTCGGCGACGTGGATGTGGACGCCGACCCCGTACTCGTCCGCGAGGGCCGCTGCACCGTGAAGCGACTCGTCGGTGCAGGTGAACGCGGCGTGGATCCCGACGAGGCAGTTGCCGCCCTCCTCGAGGAACCTGCGGTTCTCTTCGAGACCGCGGCGGGCCCCATCGGTGCCGTTGCGGTCACTCACGCCGTACCCCGTGACGATACGGACACCGACCTCCTCGCACGCCCTGGCGATCACGGACAGCGATCCTTCGATCGCGTTCGGTGTCTCGTTGTGGTCGATGATCGCCGTCGTTCCTGCTTCGAGCGCTTCGAGGGCACCGAGCTTGGCGGACCACTCGAGCATCTCGAGGTCGAGGGCTGCGTCGAGACGCCACCAGACCTGTTCGAGGATCTCCTGGAAGTTCGTCGCGACCTTCGGCGGAGCAGGCATCCCTCGTGCAAGTTCTGAGTACAGGTGGTGATGTGCACAGACGAGTCCCGGGGTCACATTGGTCATCTAGCTACCTATCTCGAGGGGCTGGTGAACGTTCATGGGCAGTCGTGTCCTCCACGTGCCGTCTATCGCATGGTACGCGCCCGCAACCGCGCCGGCGGTGGGAACGAGACCGATCTCTCCGACGCCTTTGACGCCGAACGGAGCTCTGGGCTGAGGTACCTCGATGAGGATCACCTCAACGTCAGGCATGTCTTTCGGACGGATGATGTTGAGCTGGCGCAACGTCGACTTGGTCGGCATCGCGTCGTCGTCCGTGGGGAACTCCTCGCTCAGGGCGTACCCGAGGCCCATGTGAACGGCACCCTCGATCTGGCCCACTGTGAGGAGGGGGTTGATAGCTCGCCCGACGTCGTGTGCAGCGACAACCCGTTCGATATTGCCCGTCTCCTTGTCGGCTACGACCAGCTGACAGGCGTACCCGAACGCGGAGTGGATGACCGGGTTCTCGACGCCTTCCTCGAGGCTGTTCGTCCAGTCCACCGTGAAGGCGCCGTGATAGTCCACACCGACCTTGCATCCATCGGCGAGTGCCGCCTTGCATGCGTCTTCGACGGAACCAGACGCCATCAGCGTCCCGCGGGATCCTGTCGTCTGACCCGCGGACAGGTCTCGACTGGTGTCGACGTACACCCGGATCCGCTCGGGATCGATGTCGAGGACCTCGGCGGCGACCTGGAGCGCAACCGTGTGGACGCCCTGGCCCATCTCGGTCCAGGCGTGACGTACGTCGAGCGTGCCGTCCTCGTTGAACCGCACCACCGCCTTGGCGACCTCGACGAATCCGTTGCCGAGCCCAGAGTTCTTGATAGCTGCACCGATACCGACCGCTTTGCCGTCGGCTATGGCCTGGTCGTAGTGGGGCTTGATCGCTTCGAGGCACTCGGTGATCCCACGGACGCCGTCGTCCATGATCTGGCCTGGGCCCCACACCGATCCGGGGACCGCGACGTTCTTGGCCCGGATCTCCCAGCCGTTCAGTCCGGCCAGCTCTGCGAGACGGTCGATCGCACCCTCCGTCGCGAACTGCGCCTGGTTCGCCCCGAACCCGCGGAACGCCCCACACACCGGGTTGTTCGTTCGCACGGCGATCGCTTCTACATCAACGTTCGGGATCGCGTACGGCCCACACGCGTGGCCCGCAGCTCTCTCGAGGACCTTCATCCCGACAGAGGCGTACGGCCCTGAATCTCCGACCATCCTCGCCTTGAGAGC
>JAJRYI010000228.1 GCA_024275815.1 Actinomycetes bacterium
CCTTTAGAGATGTAGTGCTCCGTCTTGTCCGCGCGCGCAGGCCCCGCAACATCGAGGTGCACCCACGGTGTATCTCCGACGAACTCGGACAGGATCAAGCCTGCGGTGAGCGCCCCTCCCCATCGGCCGGTGGTGTTCTTCATGTCGGCGATGTCGGACTCCATGAACGAGCGGTACTCCTCCTCGAGAGGGAGTCGCCACATCTTTTCTCCTGCAGCCTCGGCGGCGGTTCCAACGATGTGGGCGGCGTCGTCGTCGATCGCCATGAGACCGCCGATGAGCGGGCCGAGCGCGACCTTGCAGGCACCGGTGAGTGTGGCGATGTCCACGACGAGATCCGGGTCCTGCTCGACGGCGAGTGCCAACCCGTCTGCAAGCACGAGACGGCCCTCAGCATCGGTGTTGAGCACCTCGATCGTCTTGCCGTTGTAGGAGCGCATCACGTCACCGGGCCGCTGAGCCGAGCCACCGGTCAGGTTCTCGGTGAACGGCGTGATCCCGATGACGTTCACCTCGAGGCCGAGCGCAGCGATCGCCTGCATCGCACCCATCACTGCAGCAGCACCGGCCATGTCGGTCTTCATGGTCTCCATGCCCGCGGCCGGCTTGATCGACAGACCACCGGAGTCGAACACGATCCCTTTCCCGACGAACGCCACCGTCTTGGTGGCACCCTCAGGCAAGTACCGCATCACGACCATGCGAGCCGGGTTGTCTGCGCCGAGGTTGACCGCTTCGAGACCACCGAACCCGGCCGCTGCGATCTGCTCCTCGTCGTAGACGGTCACCTCGAGAGACTCGTGCAACTCCCCGGCGATACCCGCAAGGACGACGGGCGATTTGTCTCTTGCGGGTCGATTGACGAGATCTCTGGCAAGAACGACGCCTTCAGCCACAGCCCGTGCTGCATCGACTTCTTCCGAGAGGTCGTCGTCTCCAACGAGCACCAGCGATGAGAACGCTTTCGGTTTCGACTCGGACTTGTACTCGTCGTAGGAGTACGCACCGAGCCAGGCGCCGAGGGCCACGGCACCTGCAGCATCGTCGAGATCCACGAGGTGGAGCGTCGTGGCAACGGTCTCGTACCGCGAACACGCCCTCGCCACCGTTCCCGCTGCCCGTCGCACGACCTCGAGATCGACGTCGTCACCGAGGCCGATGAGCAGTACTTCGGGTGTTGGGCCGTCCGGTGTCTGGATGAAGGTGGTCTGGTTCGCCTTCCCCGAAAAATCCTTCGCATCGAGCAAGGCCTCATGGTCATCGAGGTCGATGGCAGGTCCGCTATCGGATGCCGGGATGCGATCCGACAGGACGGGGATGACGAGAACGTCCGCTCCGTCGACGGATCCACTGTTGATCGTGATCACTGGAGTACTCCTCAGGTGGCCTGTTCTTCGAGTCGGGTTGCGACCTTCTCTGCGACCGCCTCTGGCGTGAAGCCGTACTGCTCGGCGAGGACGCTTGCGGGTGCCGACGCGCCGAAGTGGTCGATACCGATCGCGATACCGCCGTGTGCAGCAACCGATTCCCACGTTTGGGTCGTTCCCGCCTCGAGTGTGAACACCGGGAGAACCGTGCCGAGCACGTCCTGGCGATACGCCTCATCCTGGTCGTTGAAGATCTCGACACACGGCATCGAAACGACCCTCACCGAGATGCCTCGCTCCTTGAGAAGGGACGCGACGCCCTCAGCAAGGGGAACCTCGGAGCCGGTGGCGACGATGACGGCATCGGTGCCATCGATCCGCACGTACCCGCCCCGTTCGACGGCAGACATCTCCGGTGCGTTCTGTGGGACCGGCAAACCCTGGCGGGTGAGGATGATCGCAGACGGACCGTCGGTCCGATTGATCGAGGCCTGCCACGCAGCGGCCGTCTCGGTGGGATCGGAAGGCCTGTGCACGTTAAGACCGGGGATCAGTCGGAGAGACGCGATGTGCTCGATCGGCTGATGGGTCGGCCCGTCCTCTCCGAGGAAGATGGAGTCATGCGTCCAGACGAAGATCGATGGTACCCCCATGAGGGCAGCGAGCCTGACGGATGGACGCATGTAGTCGGAGAACATCAGGAACGTCGCCCCGAAACCGCGGACTCCGCCATGCTGGGTCATCCCGTTGACGGCTGCTCCCATCGCGTGCTCACGGATGCCGTACCGCATGTTGCGTCCGCGCCGGTCGTCCCTCGAGAAGTTCGTCGAAGCTGCGATCACCGTGTTGTTCGAGGGGGCGAGGTCGGCAGATCCACCGATGACGTCGGACCGCTCGGCTGCGAGTTGCTGGATGACCGCTTCTGAGAGCTTCCGCGTTGCGATCTTCGAGCCCGGCTCGACGTCCGGGGCCTGGAGGCTTACAAGGTCTGGCTCCCACACTCCGCTCCAGGCATCGAATCGTTGTTGATCGTTCGCACGGGCCGCTTCGATGCGCTCACGCCACGCAGCGTGTGCCTGGGTGCCTCGTTCCATGGAACGGGCGAAGACTTCGTAGACCTCGTCGGGGACCGTGAACGGAGGTAGGTCCCACCCCATGGCTGCCTTCGCCGCAGCGATCTCACCGTCACCGAGCGGGGAACCGTGCGCGGCCGCAGTGTCGACCTTCGTCGGTGCCCCGAACCCGATGTGGGTCTTGCAGTCGATCAACGTCGGCCTGTGCTCGTCTGCCATCGCCTCGCGCGTCGCCGCCTCGATCGCTTCCCTGTCGTGGCCGTCGACCGTGATCGTCTGCCAGCCGTAGGACGCGAAACGGGCGGGTACGTCCTCGGTGAAGGTGAGGTCGGTGGAGCCGTCGATGGTGATGGAGTTGTCGTCGTAGTACACGATCATCCGACCCAACCCGAGGTGCCCGGCGAGCGAGGCAGCTTCCGACGTGATCCCCTCCATGAGATCACCGTCGCCGCACAGGACGAACGTGTGATGGTCGGTGAGGTCGGCACCGTGCACACAACGCAGGTGTTCCTCGGCGATCGCCATGCCAACGGCAGTGCTGAACCCCTGACCGAGGGGACCCGTCGTGGTCTCGATGCCGAGTTCGGGAGCGTACTCGGGGTGACCCGCCGTCTCGGATCCCCACTGACGGAAGTGCTCGATGTCGTCCATCGAGATCGGGAATCCCGAGAGGTGCAAGAGGCTGTAGAGCAACATCGATCCGTGGCCGTTGGACACGATGAATCGATCTCTGTCTCGCCATGTGGGTTCCACCGGATCCACGTTGAGGAACTTCGACCAGATCACGAACCCGATGTCCGCCATCCCCATCGGCATTCCGGGATGCCCTGAGTTCGCCTTCTGGATCGCATCCATGGACAGGACACGGATCGTGTCCACCGCTCGTTGTTCGACCGTCATCGCACCTCCTGAGACGGTCAGGGTACCGCAGCGGCGTCGACTGATCCCGAGCCCTGTGGGATCGCTGTTGGTCATCGACCCCTATGCCCGGGCGGAGCAGGACGACCAGGCCGGGGCCGGCGAGCCGAAGGCACCCGAGAGAGGCGACGAGACGTTGGTGGCACCGGTCGCGTCGAGCCACGGCATCGGGTTGATCGTCTCGTCACCATCGCGGATCTCGTAGTGCAGGACCGGGTTGCCTGTTGAGGTGTTGCCGGTACGCCCGACCTCGCCGAGCATCTGGCCGGCATCGACCCTCATACCGACCACGACGAGAGGTGAAGTCGCCAGGTGCATGAGCACGTGGATCCGTCCGAAGCGATCTTCGATCGACACGAACCATCCGGCCGATCTCCCGAACCCTGCAGCGACGACCTCGCCGTGGATCGGGGCAACGACCGGGGTGCCCTCGTACGCCCCGAGGTCGACACCCTGATGCGTCCGGTCACGAGGGTCTTGGTAGCCGTATCCACCACTGGTCGAGTGCCAGCGGGGGAACCCGCATCCAACGGGGAAGCAGAACCCGGCGGGTGCGGCCGTGTCGTCATCGTTGGAAGACGATTCCACGATGCCGTCGATGTCGGGAACAGGTACCGGGGTCGTCACCGTCTGGGTGGGCATGCTCTGTGGCGCACGTCGTGTCTGTCGCTCGGTGTCGTCCTGCATGTTCAGCGGCTCCATGCCGAACAGCCACTCGAAGCCCGCAATGAGTCTCTTGCGATCGTTCGGGAGGATCGATGTGGGGGTGTGCCACTCATCGAAGAGGCCGAAGGCGACGATGTCTGCTAGCTGCTCGGTGCCGCGACCTTCCCACCTGTCCGCATCACGCCATGAGTCGAGTCCCCGCATCGCAACCCACTCGGCACGCTGATCGTCGTCGAGGTAGAGCACCGCCCAGACGTGCCCGAGTTCGTGAAGGAGCGCCCACTCGGCCTGCGTGCAGATCTCGATGACGTCGTACCCCTCTTCGACGTAGCGGATGCCGGCGTTGCCGCCGCAGCCGTCTTCGTCGTCGGTGCGGATCTCGAGGTTGTCGAGCGGCCATCCGGCGTTGTCGAACTTGTCGAGTGCCGAATCGATCGTGGTGATCTCGTCTGGTGAGTCGCTCACGATCCGGACGCCGTCGATGGTCTCGGGTGCGGGGTCGGGAAGCACAGAGAGGGCCTGCATCGGTGCGACGGCTGTCGCTGCGATGGTGGATGTCTGTGGCGCTGCGGCGGCAGCAGGTGCCGGTGTCTGGGGCAGTGCGGTGAAAGCGATGGTGGCTGCGATGGCTGCTGCGCTGGTGCGTACGTAGGTCATGTACGCACAATCCGCAACGGAGGTCAGCGCCCTGCAAGCGCGCGGTCAAGGGCGTGTCAAAGATGTCAAGGAGATGTCAGGCCCCCCCCTCGCGGTGCCTTTGACAGAGTTGAACGTGTCGGCCGCTACCACCCTGATTCCAGTCGTGAACTCCTCCGGCCCTCGGCAGGGGATCTGTTCGTGTCCAGGATGACCCTCACGGGCTGTTCGGTTCACGACCTGTGACTGACAGCTCATCACCACCCAAGCCCATCAGGGCACTCTCTGGATCTGTGACACGACCACGTGAACCAAGCGCGACATCTCGATCGCACACGGCCAGAATCGCGACCTGGCCTTCGGTGAGAGTGACTGGCTCGTCGCTATCGCTAGGAACATCGGGCTCGTCCACATCATCGACATCGAGGCAAACACCGCGCTCGAGACCTACCCGCTGCCGGATACGGACATCACGAACGTCGAGTTCATCAACACGGATCGCCACCTTGTGGCGACTACTGCCTTCGGACCGGCTGAGGTCTGGCAGGAGCCGGAGAGCGGGGTCTGATTGCCGCTCACACGGTCAACGTCACGCTCTCGAAGTCCGGGATGTGCACGAGTTCGACGTCGTCGTCTGCAAGGCCCATCGTGGCGAGGCGGTACATGAAGACCGCTCCCTCGTCGCTGAGGAACCAGTCGTGGATCGGGACGACGTACTTCGGCCGGACCAACCGGACGCGGTCGGTAGCGGCGGTCAGCGACCCCCACGGTGCGATGAACGGCATCGCGAGAATCGGCATCGTCTCGTTGAAGCTGTGGCTGTCCCCGGGGTGTGACAGGACGAACTCGACATGGAACCCGGTGTTCTGCGGGCCCGGCGCCATCGGGAGACGCTCGTGGGGCGAGACGAACTGTGGTGTGCCGACGGTGAGAGAGTCGATCCCCTGTTCAGAGAGGATGCCCTGGAGCGACGGTGTCGTCTCCACCTCAGCATCGTTTGATCGTTCGAGGGCTGCCCGAACGAAGTCGAACGAGACGTGGTCACCGTGTTCGTGGGTGATCAGGATCCGGTCGACACCCTCGACCATCGACGGGTCGAAGCGGTCGTCGTCCCAGGTGAACCCTCCCGGGTCGATGAGTGTCCGCGTGCCTCCCACCTCGACGAGGAGGCAGGCATGTACGAGTTTGGTGATCGTGACGTCCATGCTTCGACACTAGCAACCCTCCCAACGCGCCGAGGCCGCAGATGCAATCACCCGAGGCACGGAGGACCTCGTCCACAGTCGTCTTCGTGGTGGACCACGGTGTGGTGTTTCC
>JAJRYI010000002.1 GCA_024275815.1 Actinomycetes bacterium
CTTCAGATGCTCAAGCCGACGCCTCAACAGCGGCTGTTCAAGACGACAACCTCGTCGTCCAGGATGGGGACGTCGTTGAGGTCCACTACGTCGGCACGCTCGACGACGGATCCCAGTTCGACTCATCTCGCGATCGCGGGACACCGTTCAGCTTCACCGTCGGCGTCGGTCAGGTCATCCCAGGTTTCGATGATGCCGTCCGGGGGGCCAAGGTCGGCGATGTCAACACGGTGCGGATGGAAGCCACCGACGCGTATGGAGAGTGGAGCGAGGCGAACATCATCGAGGTGCCGTTCAACCCGGAGCAGGGCGACGTCGCCGTCGGCGACGAGGTCTTCCTCACGAACGGTCAGCCGGCAACGGTGCTCGAGGTGACCGACGAGGTCGTCACGCTCGACGCCAATCATCCGCTCGCCGGTCAGGCACTCACCTTCGAGATCGAAGTTCTCTCGATCACTCGCGGCTAGTCGATTCTCCGACGCTCGGTTCAGACGCGAGTGCGAGAGGCGACGTCGCGGCGTTCTGGTTGATGTTCGACGGCGTTCGTTCCTACAGCACGTTCACGACGAACAGAGCGGCGAGCATGCCGATGCTGTTCGTTGCGATGTGGGCGAGGACCGATGCGTAGACGCTGTTCGCATAGAGGCGGATCCAAAGGAAGATGAGGCCGGCGAACATCGTAGAGCCGACGATGCCCAGGACTGCGCCGACGAGCTGGAGGACACCTTCGGGATCCATCAACGGGTTGTCCGGGCCTGCGAGTGTCGGGGCGATGTGCCACAGGCCGAAGAGAAGTGACGTGAACGCAGCGGCGGCGATGGGTGAGTGCCTGCGGGTGAACATGCCGAAGATGATCCCGCGGAACAGGACTTCCTCGTAGAACGCCGTGGCAACCGGGATCCGCACGAACGCCTGGAACAGGACCCAGGCAACCGAGTTGTTGACGACCGATTCGTTCTCGAACAACGGTCGTAGGCCGGGGACGAACGTCGCTGCAACGATCGCGATCAGGAATCCGATCGCGATGACACCGATGACCACGCCACCGACGGTCAGTCCGCGCGAGATGCGGTCCCGTCGCAGTCCCATCGAAGTCCAGGTGGTACCGGCTCTTCGTGCGATCAGGACGACGACGCCGAGGATGCCGAGCTGGAACGGGATGTGCCAGACGTCGTCGAGGACGAGGTTCGAGATGATGTTGGCGTAGGAAGCGATCGCGATGATCGCAGCGATGTGCCACAGGTGTGCGGTGTGTGGGCGTGGAGGCTTCTTGAGCCAGTTGCCTGGCTTCCACATCTGGTCCCAATCGTCGAGGGACCAGGACCAGGCGTGTTCCCGCCCGGTGTGGGACAGATCATGCGGCATAGGGACTCACAGTAGACAGTTCACGGCTCACACATATCGGGTGGCTCAGACCGCAGTGCGACAACTTATGCTTAGGGCATGCCCATCTTGCACACCTTCAAGCAGACGGTCCTCGAACTCGGTCGCGGCGAAGCCAAAGCGAAGGCGAGGCCTTTGACGGTGGGTGGTGAGTCGCTCGATAGATCCGCAGCAGGTCTCGACGCTCGCAACAGCGAACGCGCGGTGATCTTCTGGCTCCTGTCCGACAGGGCACTGTTCCTCGTCGTCGGATCGGATGACACGGATCACGCCTACCGGGTTCCGTACGAGGCGATCTGCGGGTTCCATCTGGACTACGACGAGACGGTCGACTTCCTTCCGTGGTACGTCCGTATCACGATCGAAGCCCAGGACACGGGGGAGATCACCAGGTTGGAGCACGGCCATGTCCCAGGTCAACCGTTGGTTGCCCCGCCCCCCGTCGTGGTCGACGGCGATGAGCGGATTCGGTTCGCCCGCGGCGAGACGGTGCCGCTTTCCGGTTTCGGTGCCTTCCCGAAGCGTTTCCGCGATGCTCTGACGCGTCGGATGGAACTCGCGGGACGGTCGGTGTCGATCACCGGTGAGGATGCTGCCGACAGGTCCCCTCTCACGGTGAAACGCTTCAGCAGACACGAAAGCGACGAGTAGGCGCCGTCGGACGATCCCGTTGTCGCACCTATCGCTGTCATGGTGCCCAGACAGGGTGCGCAGAGGAGCTTTCTGTCACTCCAACAGTTCGATGTCGTGGCTCCCGCAGGTCTTGCACCGGAGTTTCGGTGCAAGACCTGCGGGAGCCACGGGTGTGGCGTGCATGGCGTCGGTGTGAAGGCTCCGTCCACACTCCCGACAGAACTTGGCGTTGCGATGATGCGTCGTGCCACACGACGGGCAGTCGGCCCAGTCGATCGTGCCTGCGCCGATGCCGTCATCTTCGGGCGTTGTCGCGACGGGTGCCGCCGAGATGGTTGGTTGTGGGCGGTTCCAGAACGCGTCGCTCGGATCCTCTATCTCGGTTGAAATGAACGGTGGGTCGGGCTCGGTGTCGGGAGCGATCGACCGGGCGTGCGTCGTCTCTGGGATGGCACGTCCGAAACGGTCGAGGGTGAACAACCCGATCCCCTGTGTCTCTGCGATCGAGATCGCCCCGGGGGAGAACCCAGACGGTGAGAAGATCAGGAGCTTCTTGCCGGCCTCAGCTGCACGCAGGAGCGCAAGGACGGAGGACTGCTCGACCGGGCCGTCACTCGAACGTACGCGTACGAACAGCTTCTCCGTCACGAGCTCGACCGATCCGTGCGAAGGCTCCGAGATGTCCAGCGGGGGGTCTCCGGCATGGTCGAGCCAGAGGTACGCCGCCTGATAGGCCTGATCGAGAGTCAGTCGTTCGTTGCTTGCCATGGTCACATCAGTCTACGCCGCCACTCCAGTCTCGGCTGTAGCCGACGGAGTGGTTCCAGTCCGCGAGCAGTGTTCTCAGAGCGGCGACGAAGGCGAGGGGCTGATCCAGGGTCAGGTGGTGATACGCCTCGGGGATCGCGATGACGGGGGAGACTCTGCCCATGAGCTCGTACATGTACGCGGCGGTATCGGGAGGCACGACGACGGATCGCTCTCCGGTGAAAAGTGCGACGCGACACCTGACCGCGGCGAGCTGATCGCGCAGCGGCACGAAGATACCTCTGAAGAGGTTCGGGTCGAACTTCCATGTCCAGCCATCGGGGGTCTCGTGCACCGACGTCCTCGCTATGTAGTCGATGATGTAGTCGTTGCTGCACGGTTGAGGAGGGATGAGGCGAAAGTGGCTGGTGGCTTCGTCGAGCGTCGCATAGGTGCCGGGGGCACGGAACGAACGACCCGATCTCCCCTCCTCCGACTCGGGGTCGGGGCGTCTGACGGGGGCGTCGACGATGACTGCTCCCGCGAGATCATCGCTGTACGTGGCCGCCGTTTGGATCGTGACCATGCCGCCGAGGCTGTGGCCGACGACGACAGGTGGCCCCGGGAATCCGACGTGACGTGAAACGGCCATGACCTCTTCGGCCCACATCGTGTGTGAGTACTCGTCTCTGCGCCCCGACTCGCCGTGGCCCGAGAGGTGGATCGCGACGGGATGCCAGTTCTCCGTGAACATCGGCGCGATGAACGCCCACCACTGGGCATGGGCGGCACCTCCGTGAACGAACACGAGACCCGGCTTGCCCGGATCTCCCCACGACAGGTAGCGGATGGGTGTGCCTTCGACCTCGACTTCGTACTGCGTCGGTTCGTCGGCCAACGCCGTGGTGAACCACTCGGGTGCCGGATCACTCACCGCTGCGCACCTCGTCGGGCAGAAGGAACCAGCGGAGATCTTCGAAGGAGGCGGTCGCTTGAAGTGGATCCGCGACGGGTCCTGTGGACGGGTCGATCGACTCGAACAGTGCACGGGCTTCTTCGATGTACTCAGCGAGTACGTAGTCACCCGCCCGCGCCGGCGCCGCGTCGTAGCTCAGGAAGCCCTCAGAGTAGTCGATGTCGAGCAGGGAGAACGGGGTCTGGCCACGTCCGTCGACGTGTTCCCAGCCCGCGGTCTCGACGTCGAACCGGTACCAGGGAAGGAGCTTCCAACCGAACGTCGCGACGAGGTTGACGGCCTCGACGATGAAGTCGAAGACGGTCTCTGAGATGAAGTAGTTCAAGTTGACTCTGATCCACCCCGGTTTGATCCCCTC
>JAJRYI010000229.1 GCA_024275815.1 Actinomycetes bacterium
ACCGAGATGCGGTCGTACTCACCGGTCGTCGTGATGAGCGTGCTGGCACTCTCGCCGGGATCGATCGGCGCCGATCCGGCAACGACGACACTTCCAACGTCGTCGTTCCCCATCAGTTCGTCGACGAGCACCGGTACGCCGCCGTTCTCGGCGAGTTGCTGCAGGCCGTTCGACGCCCTCTGGTTGCGCTTGAAGAGCCTGAACGACCGTTCGTGTGCGGCGACGACAGCGGGTGTCAGTGTCTGGTTCTCCGTCAGATTCTCGACCGTGACACGGTACGTCGTTGTGCGGTCGTCGTCCTCGTCGTCATGTGCGGATGCCGGAGCGGCGAATGCAGCGAACGAAGCGATCATGGCTGCTGCGATCAGCAGCACCCAGGCACGATGCCATCGAGACATCGAGTGGTCGGATTGGTACAAGTCACACCTCCTGTGTGTATGTCGAGAAGGATGCTGGGTCGGTATTGCGTCGAGAGGAACGGCCGGTGAACAAACACTGAACACGTCGGGAGTGCAGCGGTGGGTGCCGTACGATGCACGCATGGTGTCGGGTACACAGCTGCGTAGGACGGTTCTCGTCGTCGATGACGAAGAGATGGTGCGTGAAGTCGTCTGCACGTATCTGGAACGGGAGGGTTTCTCTACCGTGGAAGCGATCGATGGCCAGGCAGCGCTTGCCTCTGTTGCGCAACGTGAACCCGACCTCATCGTTCTCGACGTCATGCTGCCGAAGGTCGACGGATACACGGTGCTGTCGGAACTGAGGAAGCGGACACAAGTCCCGGTCATCCTGCTCACGGCAAGGGCAGACGAAGTCGACCGTGTTCTCGGGCTGGAACTCGGAGCCGACGACTACGTCGTCAAGCCGTTCTCTCCCCGCGAGCTGACAGCTCGGGTGCGATCGGTGTTGCGGCGCTCCGGTGCCTCTGAGCACAGGACCGAGGTTCTCGAGTTCGACGGGATCACGATCGATGGGAAGACCCGTGAGGTGCGGATCGACGGCGAGATCGTGGCGATGCCACCCATGGAGTTCGACCTCCTCGCGTACCTTGCGTCGTCACCGCGTCAGGTCTTCACCCGGGGCCAGATCCTCGCACAGGTGTGGGGTTCGAGTGCACAGTGGCAGGATCCTTCGACCGTGACCGTTCATGTCCGTCGCTTGCGTCAGAAGATCGAAGCAGACGCCGACGATCCGCGACGCATCGTCACGGTGTGGGGTCGCGGGTACCGGTTCGAGCCATGAGAGCGATCCTCGTATCGGTCGCAGCCGTCCTCGCCGGCCTCGCCCTTTTCCAGATCACGATGCAGCCTTCGGGTGCAGACCGCCTGGAACTGACGGTCATCTTCGTGATCATGGCGGTGGCGAGCGCGCTCGCTGCCATCCTCCTGCCGATCGCAGCGCGCAGGTCGCGCCGTCTGATAAACACGCTCTTCGCACTGTCGCTCATCTCGCTGCTGATCGCTGCGTTCGGGTTGTCCGTGGCCGCGAGCAGGATGTTCTTCTCCGACCACGACCTGACTCTCGTGCTCGTCGTTCTCGGTTTCGGTCTTCTCTCCTCGCTCGGGTTCGCTCTCTCTGCTACGAAGGCGCTCACCTCGGATCTGTCCAGAATGGCAGACACGGCGCGTGAGGTCGCTGCAGGGGATCTCACAGCGAGGACGGGCGTGTCGAGGGTCGACGAGATCGGACAGCTTGCCCGGGGACTAGACGAGATGGCGGAGCATCTCGAGGCGGCCTCGGCTGCACGAATGCTCGAAGATGAGCGCCGCAGGCAGTTCTTTGCGGCAGTGGGACACGATCTACGCACGCCGCTCGCCTCGGCACAGGCTGCGACGGAGGCGCTTCGCGATGGTGTAGCTCCTGATCCGGAACGGTACTACGCGTCACTGCAGCGAGATCTCCAAGCTCTTCAGTCGCTGGTCGATGATCTCTTTCTGCTTGCCCGAATCCAGTCCGGCGACGTCGCGTACGACACGGTCAAGACCGACGTGACCGAGATAGCGGACGAGACGATCGAGGTGTTGTTGCCGGTGGCGACGAGAGCCAACGTCGAACTGACACTGGACGCAAGCGAACGGGTGATCGTGACGACGGCGGCCGAAGCGGTGTCGAGAGTGCTGCGTAACCTCGTCGACAACGCGATACGCCACGCACCGGCCGGATCGATCGTCGTCATCTCGGTCGAGAAAGGAGATGGTGCGACTGTGATCGTGCGCGACGAAGGCCCCGGATTCAGCGAAGGGTTCCTCCGAGAGGCGTTCGACTCGTTCAGCCGCTTCGATGCCGATCGCAGCCGCTCGACGGGTGGGGCAGGTCTCGGCCTTGCGATCGCGAAGGGTTTCGTTACTGCTCTCGGCGGCCGGATCTGGGCTGAGTTGGGTCCCGGAGGAACCGTCGGCTTCAGCGTTCCCGATCGTTGATGTTGTCGGTACGGTGCGCCCTTGTCACAGGGCGAGGAACGCGACCGCCAGGATGGCCAATCCGATCCCGATCGACTGTCGCACGGTGGGATGTTCCTTGAGGATCAGGATCGCTGCGGCAACAGTGAACACGGGGTAGAGCGACGTCAGGACGACGTTGATGCCCATAGGACCCGTCTGGAGCGATACGAGGATCGCGAAGTTCGCGAGCATGTCGAAGGTTCCGGCGATGATCACGAACCGCATGATCTCCTTTGGTGGGACGGCTGCAGATCCGGCGATCAACGCGACGCCAAACGCCACGGGAATGGCCGCAGACCGGGCAGCGACGAGGGGCCACAGACCGCTGTCGCTCGACGTTTGCGCGAGGGCGATGTAGAAGACGGCGAAGGCAACTGCGGCACCGAGCGCCTGGACGAGGAGCTTGAGAGTCAGTCTCTCACCGGATCGCTCACCAGCGATCAAGGCGACCGCGGTGACCCCGAGGCCGACGCCTACCCAGTTGCCAGACGTGATCGACGCACCCAACGCGACATCCCACATCACGGGGAGCACGGCTGCAACGGTGCCGATGATCGGAGCGACGAGGGACATCGCACCCGCGGCGAGCGTCGAGTACAACAGGGCAAGACCGAGTAGGCCCACGAATCCGGCAACGGCACCGAAGATGAGGTCTGATGGTTGGACGTTGGGGGCCGGAACGACGATGACTCCCAGTGCCAGGAGCGGCGCACCGATCGTCGTCGACCATGCAGTGACACGCCAAACGCTGAGCTCTCGGGAGGCACGGCCGCCCGCGAAATCGGCGAGGCCGAAGAGCGCTGCAGATGCGATAGCGAGGAGTTGGCTCATGAGAACCGCAGGCTAGGGGTGGATGCGAGCACCGACGCCTGACGGCTCCCCGGCCCACGGTCCCGACACACCTCCCGTCGGTGTCGATTCGGTGCCGCCACTACGCTGGCACCACCCAACGGAGGGAACGAGGAAACTATGAGTACCGACGACAGCACACCAGGCTGGCCGGCACCTCTCGAGCCAACGGAAGATGTGAGCATCGAAACGACGTACTCCGAGATCGATATCACCGGGGACGGTGTGGTCGATGGTGTACGGTCGGTCCGCACAGAGGTTCACGAACTCGATGTCGACGGGGACGGTGTCACCGACATCGTTGAGACGATCCGCATCGAGGAGACGGCCGTCGATGTCGACGGTGACGGCGTGATCGACGTGATCACCACGGTCGAGACATCCGAGACGGAGATGGATCTCACGGGTGACGGCGTTGCAGACAGTGTCGAGATCACTGAGGTTCGCACGGTGGCGTACGACATCGAGGGTGACGGTATCCCTGGCGTCACACGCACCGAGGTGATCACGGCATCCGGAATCGCTCCGGACGCGAACGGCGAGTTGACCGACGTCGAAGCGAGCGGTGTTCGCCTGTTCGGACTCGACACCACCGGAGACGGCAACATCGACGAGGTGGTCATCGAGGAACTCGACGTAGAGGTAGTCGAGGAGTAGAGGACCGCTGTCGCGGTCGGCTATCGGCTATCGGCTAAGCATCGGGCGCTGGCAACGTTGTATGACGAGGCTCTTCGTGCCGACGGCCGATGGCCGAGAGTGCTCCATTTCCTCAGCACGCGGCTCGTACGGTGGGGTACGGGTTGACGTAGCGTCCGCCGACGATCATCCCGAGGTGCAGCACGTTCGTCGTGGCGTTCCCGGTGCTTCCAACGTAGCCGACGACCTGGCCCTGGGATACGCGTGACCCGTTGCTCAGCCCGCCCGGGTAGCTCGAGAGGTGCGCGTAGTAGTAGGTGATGCCGTCATCGCCGTAGACGTAGACCTGGCGTCCACCGAGCGGGTGATAGTTGAGCCGGACCGTCCCGGAACGCATTGCGACGAGCTTCGCTCCGAACCCTGCGAGCATGTCTGTCCCCTTGTGGGTCCGGCCTCCAGATCGTGGATAGCCCCACGTGTCGATGAAGTACGACCCACCCGGGAGTGGGCAGTTGACACCCTGGGTCGCGGCCGGTACACCGGCGGCGCCTCCCGATGCCCTCGCTGCCTTGGCGGCGCGTGCCCTGGCTTCGGCTGCAGCCTTGCGGGCCTGCTCGGCCTTGTACTTGGCGTAGGCGGCTGCATACTTCTTCCTCGCTTCGTCGTGAAGCCGGTCGGCCTTCTCGCGGTCCTCCTGGAGGTGGGCTACGACGGACTCCTGTTCGACCCGGAGTGCTTGCACCTCCGTCTCCTTGTCGGTGAGTTCTGCTGTGAGGCGGTCCATCTGGCGGTTGACCGCGGCAAGTTGATCGAGTTGGCTGAGATCCCTCGTGGTCGCTTCGTCATAGAGCGCCTGGCTGGTGATCAGCTCCTGGATGTCGTTGGCGCTGAACGCTGCAGTGACCATGTTGCGGCCACCGCCGGTGTACGCCTCGTACACGAGGTTGCGTGCTCTCTCTTCGAGTGTGTCGACGTTGTCGCCGTACTCGACGATCGCATCGCCGAGTCTGTCGATGCGCCACTCGAGGTTGTAGATCTGGCCCTGGATACGCTCGAGATCTTCGAGACCCTGTGCAAGTTCGGCGTCGGCTTCGCGAAGCGCAGCGAACGCGCGCTCTTCGGCGGTCTTGGCCTTCTCTACCTGGCTCTTCGTCTGTGCGGACGCGGGAATCGCCACGACGGCCAGGAGTGCAAGCAGGAGTAGCGGGAGCAGCAGACGAAAGATACGTGGGTACATCATGGGGAGCCGTCAGCGTAACGGTGTAGTTCAGATAGCGACGGGCGGATAGACCCACACGGACGCTCGACATGTGTCTCTGGCGGACGGCGAAGCGCCATCCAGCGAGGGTGGCTCGGGTGCACTGCGGTCGATCGTAGGGCTCTCACGTGACGAAGAAGCGGCGAGATTTCAGCTCGAAACGCGGCAGTGTCCCCCGGGGTACCGACGTGACCTCTGGCCGCAATCCGAGGGCCGTCTCGAACGTCGATCGCACCTCGGCCACGGTGCGATCTTCGTCCGCGTGGCTGTGGCACTCGATGTCGAGAGCGATGACCGACATCTCCTTGTTCATCGAGATGGTGACGCGATACTCGTCGACCGCTTCATGGAGCAACATCAGGTTCTCGACGGCTGCCGGATAGATGTTCACACCCCGTACGACCACCATGTCATCTGCGCGGCCGATGACACCTCCCGCGAAGCGTGTGAATGTTCGGCCACAGGTGCAGGGGGTGTCGTCGATACGAACGATGTCACCGGTGCGGTATCGCAGCGCGGGGAACCCGATACGGCCGAGGTTCGTGATCACGAGTTCTCCTCGTTCACCGTGAGCTACGGGGTCACCGGTCGTGGGGTCGACGACTTCCACGATGAACTCGCTATCGATGGCGTGTGTCCCGCCGGGCTGTGCCTCACACTCGAAGCTGTGTGCCCCGACCTCCGACGCGCCCGCATGGTCGTAGCACCTTGCCCCCCAGGCCTCCTCGATCCGTGTCTTCGTCGCGGGAACGTTGGCACCCGGTTCTCCGGCGTGCACCGTGGCCCGCATGGGGATGCGCGAAAGGTCGAAGCTTTCCTCGCGGGCGACCTCGACCAGTCTCAGCGCGTACGTCGGCGTGCAACACATCGCGGTGACCCCGAGGTCGGCCATGAGATGAAGGCGCTGGACCGATGTGCGGCCTCCGCCGGGGATCATCAAAGCTCCTACCCGTTTCGCCCCTCCAAGGGCGGCCCAGAAACCGATGAACGGGCCGAATGAGAACGGAACGATGAGACGGTCCTGTGACGTGATCCCCGCGCCGGCGAGAACGAATCCCCAGCAGCGCCCCCACCAATCCCAACTCTCGGCAGTGTCGAACACCCGCAGCGGAGTTCCCGTGGTTCCAGAAGTTTGATGGATCCGTGTGTAGGCGCTCTCGGGGAACGTGCAGTTGGTGCTGAGCAGCCCGTCTGCCTGTGCGTCGAGGAGTTCGCCCTTCGTGGTGAAGGGGACCGCTGCGAGGTCGTCGAGCGTGCGAACGTCACCGGGTGAGGCGCCTGCCTCGTCGAGCTTGTCGGTCACGAAGCGGTTCCGAGCGTACGTCTGGTCTATGACCCCGGCGAGCTTCTCCTCCTGGAGCGCACGAAGTTGCTCACGGGCCATGGTCTCGACCCCACGGTCGAAGAAGGAGGTATCCATGTCGGCAGTTTGGCTCCGTGGCGCCACCCGACGCAAACGAGGAAGGAGTGCGTTCTCCGTTTACCGTTTGCCGTTTACCGGGGAGGAGCGGTTCTCGAGTCTGGAGCCGGTCAGCTGGCTCTTTCTCGTCGCCACGGTGAACGGTAAACGGTCGACCGCTGTCCTCACCCTCTCAACTTGAACCGTTGGATCTTTCCGGTCGCCGTCTTGGGAAGATCGTCGACGAACGAGATCCAGCGGGGGTACTTGTAGGGGGCGAGCCCCTCCTTGCACAGCGCACGCAACTCCGTCTCCAGCTCGTCGCTCGCGGTGCCTGCATCGGTGAGGACGACGAACGCTTCTGGCTTGACGAGTCCTGCGTCATCCTCCCTACCTACCACGGCTGCTTCGAGGACGAGCGGGTGCTCCATGAGCTTCGCTTCGATCTCGAACGGGGAGGCCCAGATCCCTCCGACTTTGAGCATGTCATCGCTGCGGCCCTGGTAGTAGAGGTAGCCGTCCTCGTCCTGGAGGTAGGTATCGCCCGTGTCGAGCCAGTCGTCACCGAGCATCGTTGCTTCTGTCTTGCGTGGATTGTTCCAGTACGCCCTCGCCGCTGAGAGACCACGGTCGAGGAGGCGGCCCGCCACACCGGCGGGAACCACGTTGCCGTCGTCGTCGACGATCCTGGCCTCGTACCCCGGCACCGACTTGCCTGTCGAACCTGGTCGAATGTCTCCGGGAAGGTTCGAGATGAAGATGTGCAGCAACTCGGTCGACCCGATCCCGTCGAGGATGTCGAGGCCGGTGTGCTCCTTCCAGCGGCGGAGGATGTCGGGCGGCAAGGCTTCGCCGGCCGATACACAAAGTCGAACGGACGTCATATCGGGGGCGAGCTCGTCGAATGCCGCCAGCTGAGCAGCGTAGAGCGTCGGGACGCCGAAGTAGAGCGTTGGGCGGAAGCGACGCACGACGTCGAACGTGGTCTCGGGCGTCGGCCTTCCATCGAAGAGCACCGCGGTGCCACCCACCCACAGGGGGAACGTC
>JAJRYI010000230.1 GCA_024275815.1 Actinomycetes bacterium
AGGTCGGCGACCAACAGGCTGCCGAGGTAGCCGGAGGCTCCGGTCACGAGGACCGAACGTGTCATGCGGCTGCCGGATCGGCTGCAGCGATGGGCCTCCGCGACCAGATACCGGCAAGGGTGAGACCGGAGATGATGTGCCAGACACCCCACCACGCAGCGATCAACGCCATGCCGCCGAGACCGTCGAAGAACGTGAACACCAGGACGAGGGCAAGGGCCGAGTTCTGGAGGCCGACCTCGAACGTCACGGCACGTCGGTCGGCGATCGACAGCTTCGAGAGGTATGCAGCGCCGTACCCGAGGCCGAGGGCGAGGCCGTTCTGGAGCGCAACGATCCCGATGAGGAACCCGATGTAGGTGATGAAGTTGCTCCAGTTCGCACCGAGGGCTCCAGCGACGAATGCAACGAAAACGACCACGGAGAAGATCTTGAACGGCTTCTCGAGCCGGGACGCGATCTGCGGCCTCGACCTCGCGAGCAGGATCCCGAGTGTCAGCGGGATGCCGAGGATCAGGACGATCGTCGCGAACATCGTCATGGGGTTGACAGACACGGTCTCGAGGATGGGCTTCGTGGCAGGGTTGAGACCTGCCCAGAGGGAGAAGTTCAGCGGTGTCATCACAACGGCGACGGCCGTCGACACCGCCGTCATGCCCACCGAGAGCGGCGCATTGCCACGCCCGAGGTAGGTCATGACGTTCGACAGGTTCCCGCCGGGGCACGACGCCACGAGGATCATCCCGAGTTCCACCGACGGTGACAGGTCGAGTGCGAGTGTGAGGAGGAACGTTGCGACGGGAAGGAGGATGAACTGGGAGCCGAGTCCTATGGCTGCCGGTTTCGGCGTCGCGACGAGTGCCTTGAAGTCGGACACGTCGATGCCGAGTGCCACGCCGAACATCATGAGACCGATCAGGACGTTGAGTGCAAGCAGCGAACTCGAGTTGAAGTTCAGGACCGCGCTGTCGATGTTGGAGACGGCAAGCGGTACGGCTGCGGTGATCATCACTTTCCTCCAGGTTCCTCGTGCATCTTCTTGAAGTGGAGCAACCCCGGGGCCCACAGGTTCTTCGTGGGGTCGACGTCGACGTGGATCACCGCGCACGTACCGGACCCAACGGCGCGATCGATTGCCCCGGGCAGCTTCGTTGCGTCGTTCACGCGCTCACCGTGAGCACCCATGGAGCGGGCAAGCGCGTCGTAGGCGATCTCGCCGAGGTCGGTTCCCGTCGTCTCATCAGGGTCGAGCTGCTTCTTGAGCATCATCTTGACTGGTCGGCGGGCAACTGATTGAGACAGCTTGACCATGCCCCACTGGCGATCCGAGACGACGAGGAACACGATCCGGAAGTCGTTGCGGACGGCCGTTTCGATCTCCTGGGGATGCATACCGAAGGCGCCGTCACCGATGATGCAGCACACCGGTCGATCCGGGAACGCCGTGGCAGCGCCGAGGGCCTGTCCAACGCCGGCGCCCAGATGACCGAAGTGAGGCGTTCCAAGGGTCACGCCGGGCTCACGGATCTGCCAGAAGAACGCGCACCATACGGCCGTGTTCCCTCCGTCGGCGATGAAGATGGTGTCGTCGGGGAACGCTCGCCTGGCGATCGATGGGACGTGTGCCGTCGTCATCGGAACGTTCGTGTCGGTCAGATGCTTGTCCGCCAGCTTGCGTGCCTTGTCGTCACGACTTGTTTGGAGTTCACGAACGCGCGCCTTGCGGGTGCTCGACGGCGCGGTGAATCGGTCGAGGACCATCGAGAGTTCGTCGAGGAACACGCCGGCATCTGCATTGACGGGGATCGTGACCGGTTTGTTCATGCCGATGACCGTCGGGTCGATGTCGACCTGGATGACTGTCTGGTTCGGATCCCAGTTCGGGGCCCTGCCCCACCAATCCGTCTCACCGAGGCGCGATCCAACGACGAGTACGACGTCGGCTTTCGTGCGAAGGTCGTTGCACGCATCGATCGCCGAGATCGGCCAGACGAGTGGGTGAGTGTGGGGTGCAGATCCTGAACCGCTCCACGACGTCGTGATCGGAGCGTGAAGGAGTTCGGCGACGGTGATCAGCTGGTCGAAGGCTTGGGCGTGCACGATCCCACCACCGGCGTGGATGATCGGAAGGGAGGCCTTTGCCAGCAACTCTGCCGCTCGCTCGACATCAACGGTTCTCGGACGAAGGGGCTCGATGACGCGATATGACGCCGGTGACTGGATCGG
>JAJRYI010000231.1 GCA_024275815.1 Actinomycetes bacterium
CCCGCACACGACGCGACGACAACCAGCCACGCAATCCACCACACCCCCGTTCTGACTCCTGGTGGAACCTCTAACCGATGGCCGAATCTACCCCTTGATGTAGCTCTCGAGCTGATCGATCAGGAACTTCTGCTCATCGATCACGGCACGCACGACGTCGCCGATCGAGATCACCCCGACGAGGGCTCCATCATCGACGACCGGAAGGTGGCGGATCCTGGCATCCGTCATGAGTTGCATACATGAATCCACCGTAGCCGTGCTCGACACGGTCACGAGTTCCGACGTCATGATCTCGGCCACCTTCGTATCCCGCGACCCGCGGTCGACCAGGATGACCTTGCGCGCATAGTCCCGCTCCGAGAGGATTCCGGCGAGTTCCCCCTCGGCCATGACGAGCAGCGCACCCACATTCTTGGCGGCCATCTCCTCGAGAGCCTCGTATACCGACGCGTTCACGTCGATCGACCAGATCTCACGGCCCTTGTCATCGATGATGTTGGCAACAGTCTTCTGCATGTGTACCTCCCCGGACCAAGATACCAACTTCAGACACCACGATGCACGCGGCAGAGTCGGGTCCGACAAAGTACGCTGACGCCCCACAGAGAACTGACCGCATCCGCCACCACGGAGCAGAGCGACATCATGAACCCCGAGTACCTCGAGATCGATTTCAACGGACCCATCGCGACGATCGCACTCAACCGGCCCGAGAAGCTGAACGCCCTCAGCCTCCAGATGCTTGCCGAGATCGAACAGGCAGCGGACCTCGTAGCTGCATCCGATGCCAGGGCGGTCGTTCTCTCGGGAAACGGATCCTCGTTCTCGGCGGGGATGGACCTCGAGACGTTCTCAGACGGGGTCCTGTTCCAGACGGACAACGACCTGCGGTACGACGCAGCGAGCCTCGGGGGCAAGGTGGCAGACGCCATCGAACGCATCCCTCAAGCAACGGTTGTGGCTCTTCAGGGCAACGTGGTCGGGGGCGGGATCGTTCTCGCATCGGCATGTGACCTGCGGGTTGCAGAGGAAGGGACCGTCTTTTCGATCCCGGAGATCGATCTGGGGATTCCGCTCGCGTGGGGTGGGATCAAACGACTCGTCCGAGAGATCGGACCAGCCCGCACCAGAGAGTTCGTCATGACGTGTAGACCCTTCACCGTCGAGGAAGCCCACGCGGCCGGGTTCGTCAACAACATCGTTGGAGTCGGTGAAGCGCTTGGTGCAGCGATGCACCTCGCCGAGACGGTCGCGGCAAAGGCCCGCCTTCCCATCACCACAACGAAACGTCACGTCGCAGAGGTCCTCTCGGGTGACACCTCCCGTGATGATGCCATGGGTCTGCTCGCCGCCATCGAGGACCCCGAGTCGGTATCGCTGCGTGACGAGTACGTTCGCCGGTTTCGTTCCCGACCGTGAGGTTCCTCGACGCAGGAGCCACACGGGCATCGCTCTCGATGAACGACGCCATCGGCGCGATGCGGACCGCCTTCGCTAGGAACCGTGAGATCCCACAGCGTCAACTCCTCGGATCGTCGATGTTCATGCCCGGAAGGGTTGGATCTACCTCCGGCATCAAAGTGGTGTCGACCGTGCCGGGAAACCCCGTCGGCATCGTCGTGATCTTCGACGACGGGGGTTCACCGATCGGCCTCGTCGATGGGCCGACACTCACCGCGATCCGCACGGGGGCTGTCGCCGGTCTCGCTACGGACCTGCTGGCGGACCCGGCGGCGACGTCGATGGCGATGCTCGGAGCAGGAGCCATGGCTGCAGATCAGATCGCAGCCGTACTCGCCGTACGCCCCATCGATCGCCTCGTGATCTGGAGTCGCTCCTATGAACGTGCGGCAGAACTTGCTGAGGCGACCGGTGGACTCGCTGTTCGTGACGCCGATGAGGCGGTGCGTGGAAGGGACATCGTCTCGACCGCCACACCTTCGACCACTCCGCTCTTCTCAGCATCGTCACTTTCCGACCGGACACACATCAACGCCGTCGGCGCGTACACACCATCGATGGTTGAGATCCCACCCGAGACGGTCACAGCTGCGTTCGTCGTCGTCGATGACGAGGGCGCTGCATCGCACGAGGCGGGTGACCTGATATCGGCGGGCCGAGCGCCCGATCTCGATCTGACGACACTGCTCGCAGACGGTGTTCCCGACCACGGCCCGCTCACGTTCTTCAAGTCGGTGGGTATCGCCAGCCAGGACATCGCAGCAGCCTCCGTTGCACTCACAACCGCCGAACGACTCGGCCTCGGCGTGGATCTCAGCTCCTAGAGGACCAGCGAATGGGGAGCATTCGTTCACCGTTTATCGGCGAAACCCGAGCGTCCTGCAATAGTCCGGGGTTCCGGCTGTGAGCTGTGAGCTGTAGACGCAGTGCCCACTCCCCGCCCACCGATTCTGGTGCTACCTACGCCGTATCACGCCAGCACGTTGTGATCTGCGATGTCGATCGGGTCCCGATCGATGGAGAAGAACTCCATCGGGACGTCGGTGTCGAAGCTTGCCCGCTCACCAGTGATCCACTGGGCCATCATCGAACCGATGATCTGGGACTCCTTGAAGCCGTGGCCCGAGAAACCGTTCACGACGGCGTAGCCATCGATCGCCGTGGGACCAACGATTGGAAGGACATCGGCACGGTTCACCGTGTAGAGACTGGCCATCCCTCCCGGGACCCCGACGTAGGGAAGTGCAGGGAGCCGGTGGTGAAGCGCGTGGATCTTGATATCGATGAACGACCGGTCGGCAGCGACGTTGTAGTGATCTGGATCGTCGACCTCCTCGAGTTCATCCTCCTCGAGGATCGACCCGACGATGATCTGTCCGTCACCGGCTTCTGGCCGGAAGTAGACACCGCCGGCCGCGTCGCAGATCACCGGGATCGGCCTCGGCACATCGATGGGAAGGGCCCGGTAGATCACCTGGATACGTGTCGGGACGAGCGGCCACGACACCTCGAGGCCGGCCATCTCGTTGATGCGGTTGCACCACGGCCCGGCAGCGTTGATGACGAGGCCTGCGTCGATCACCTGACCGTCCCCTAGACGGACACCCGTGACCCGTGAACCGGTCGAGATCACGTCGACGACCTCCGACCGCAGCCGCACCGTGACACCGCCTGCCTTCGCTGCGGTAGCGACGTCGAGCAGCGCACCGGTAGCGTCGAAGAAGCCGGTGTCGCGTTCGACGAGGAACGCGTTCCCGTCAGCACACTCGTGTTCGATCTCGCCGGTGAGGTCGAAAGGAACCATGCAGGCCGACACACCCGGGTACATCCTGGAAAGATCATCAGCATCGATCTGGACCGCGTCGACACCTTCAGCGACGAGGCGGTCACGGTCGTAGGCCACCTCATCCTCACTGTCGTGCATCATCCACAGGACACCGATGTCGTGGAACCGTCCAACAGGATCGGCAAGCCCCGTGTACTGCGACCAGTTCCTCCAGATCACGTTCCCGTCCCGGGCGATGCGCACGTTCTCGACCCTCGTGTACCGCTGACGGGTTATCGCCGAGGAACCCCCGGTCGATCCCTCCCCAAGGCCGGCACCCTTGTCGAGCACGATGATGGACAGGGAGGAGCGTCGTGCGATCTGATGGGCAATGGACATCCCCATGATCCCACCACCGATGATGACGATATCTGCCGTCTCATGCGCCACGATCAGCCTCCCGGATCAGTCGACTTCTCCGAGATACGCCTTGCGGAGGTCTTCGTTGGCGAGGAGGTCCTCCGCCGTGTCGTCGAGCACGATGCGCCCTGTCTGAAGCACGTACCCCCGATCGGCGATCGACAGTGCCATGTTCGCGTTCTGCTCGACCACGAACACGGTCACACCCTCGTCGTTTATCTGCTGGATGATGTCGAAGTTCTGCTGTACCAGCACCGGCGCGAGTCCCATGGACGGCTCGTCCATCAGCAGTACTTTCGGCTTGGCCATCAACGCACGTCCGACCGCGACCATCTGCTGTTCGCCACCAGACAGCGTGCCGGCCTTCTGGTTGATGCGTTCCTTGACCCGCGGGAACATCTCGAAGATGTGGTCCAACTCGGCGTCGAGGTTCTCCCTGTCGGTACGGAGGTACGCACCGATCTCGAGGTTCTCCCGCACGGTCATGCGCTTGAACAGTCTGCGGTTCTCAGGCACCATCGTGACACCGCGCGACACGATCTCTGCCGTCGTGTATCCGGTGACGATCTCACCGTCGATCACCACGTCTCCCGAAGACGGCTGCACCATACCGAGGATGGTCTTGAGCGTCGTCGTCTTGCCTGAGGCGTTCCCACCGAGAAGGCAAACGAGCTCACCAGCGTTGATCGATACGTCCATGTCCTTGAGGACGTGGACCGGACCGTAGTGGATGTTGATCCCACGGAACTCGAGAACCGGCGTTCCCTCACTCATCGTTCGCCTCCGCCGGTCGCCCGAGGTACGCCTCGATCACGTCGGGGTCGTGCGAGACCGTCTCGTAGTCACCCTCTGCGATCTTGACCCCGTGGTCGAGAACCACGACCCGGTCCGATACGTCTCGCACGACCCGCATCTCGTGCTCGATCACGACGATCGTGTACCCCCGCTCGTCTCGCATCCTGCGGATCAGCGCAGTCAGCTCGGCGGTCTCACGCGGGTTCATGCCTGCGGTCGGCTCGTCGAGAAGGATCAGGTCCGGCATGGTCCCCATGGCCCGGGCGATCTCGAGTCGCCGACGGTTGGCGTACGAGAGGACGAACGCCGGCTGATCCCACCGATAGCCCTTGAGACGTTGTCCAAAGAACGACAGGATCTCCTTGGCGCGCTCCTCGATCTCACGTTCCTCCTTGCGGAACGCTGGGGTATTGAGCAACGACCGGAAGATGCCCGAAGAGGTACGGGAGTGCTGGGCCACCATGACGTTCTCGAGCACCGTCATGTTCGGGAAGAGGCGAACGTTCTGGAACGTTCGAGCAATGCCCAATTCGGTGATCTCGTGTGGCTGATGTCCTGCAATGTCGACACCGTCGAAGAGGATCTCGCCTTCATCCGGGGCGAAGTACCCGGTGATCGTGTTGAAGAACGAGGTCTTGCCCGCTCCGTTCGGCCCGATGACCGACACGATCTCACCCTCATCGATGGAGAAGTCGACACCATCGAGCGCCTGAACTCCTCCGAAACCCTTCCTGAGGTTCTTGATCTCGAGAACCGGCATCAGGAGTCACCTTCCTCGGCCAGACCCGGATCACCGGTGAGCCAGGCATCCTGGCTCATCTCTTCGAGGTGGAGTTCGCGTTGTCGACGTATCGACGGCCACAAGCCCTCCGGTCGCTTCAGCATCATGATGACGAGAAGCGCCCCGTAGACGAGGAGCTTGAACTCACCGAACTCCTGAAGAAGACCCGGCTGTGTTGGTCCACCGAGCACACCGATCAGAACGATCGCACCGACGATCACACCCGGG
>JAJRYI010000232.1 GCA_024275815.1 Actinomycetes bacterium
CGTTGTCGTCGTCGGCGGCAACGTGCTCGTCGTGGTGGAGGAGTCCTGCCAGCGGAAGACGACCAGGTTCACACCCGAGCCCTCTTCCACCGTGACGCCGGCAAGCGGACTCTGGAACGCAACGGTCCCGTCCTGGGCCTCATCGGACGTGACGACCGACCCGCCGACTGTGGCCACGAGTCCACTTTCTGACGCCGTCTTCTCTGCCGCTGCGACCGTCATGCCCACGACGCTCGGGACGACGACCTCTAGTGGCTTCTCCTGCGGCTTGAAAGCACCCTCTTCGAGATCTGCGAAGAAAGCGTTGATCGAGTTGATGACGCTCTGAGACGTGGTCGTGTTCTTCTTGAACGGAGCCGGGACGTTGTCGGCGGCGAGTTCACGTTCCCGCTCGGTCTTGACGGGGTCGGGGAACTCAGACGTCGTGCGGTCGGCGATGAACGTCTGGGGAGACCGCTCTCCGACCGCGATCTTCGGTGGTACCTCGGTCGAGTCGTCGTAACCGATGACGAGCACCAGCGATGTGAAGATGACCGTCAACGCCAGGATCCCGACGATGACTACGTTGCGGTTCCTCTGTGCCCATTCGCTCATCGTTCCGACTTTCGCTGAGCTTCGTACACAGCGTAGGCATCGACGATGGCCGCGACGATCCTATGACGCACGACGTCATCCCCGGTGAGCTCGATGAACCCGGCGCCATCGACACCGTGGAGCACTCGACGCACCACCGAGAGCCCCGACGGCACACCGGTCCCGAGGTCCATCTGGGTGATGTCGCCGGTGATGACCATCTTGGAGTTGAACCCGAGACGAGTGAGGAACATCTTCATCTGCTCGGGAGACGTGTTCTGCGCTTCATCGAGCACGACGAAGGCATCGTTGAGGGTCCGGCCTCGCATGTAGGCGAGCGGAGCGATCTCGATGATCCGCTGATCGAGGAGACGACCGGTCTCTTCAGGTCCGAGCATCTCGTAGAGCGCGTCGTAGAGTGGACGGAGGTACGGGTCGACCTTGGCGGCGAGATCTCCCGGAAGGAACCCGAGACGCTCCCCGGCCTCGACGGCAGGCCGAGACAGGATGATCCGACGCGTCGCCCCGGTGAGCAAGGCTTCGACGGCACACGCCATGGCAAGGTACGTCTTCCCCGTACCCGCCGGTCCGATACCGAACACGAGCGTGTTCTCCCTGATCGAGTCGACGTACCGCTTCTGCCCAAGGGTCTTAGCACGCACGACCTTGCCACGACCGACCGAGATCGAATCCGTGAACACACCCGAGGGCTTCGGGATGTCGGCTTTGACCATCGAGATGACCCGATCGACACGATCCGCGTCGAGAGACTGGCCCTCCTGGACGAGAACGAGCAGCTCGTCGAGCACGGTGCGCACGAGAGCGACCTCACGCTCGTCCCCGGTGATGTCTATCTCGTTTCCCCTTGCGATCAGGCGAGCCGCTGAGAACGCATCTTCGACGCGACGAAGATGCACGTCCCTGTTCCCAAGGAGTTCCACCATGAGGTGATTGGAAGGGACGCGCACCCGAGCATCAGTATCCGACGGGTAGGTCAAGACCTAACTCCTCGTCTTTCCTGTTTCCTGGAATCGTGCGAAGGGATAGCGCAACAAGAGTGGTCGTGAGTATATCGGTTGGTGCCGTGTAGAGACCGGCTTCGTGTGCTCTACGAGTCGGTGGCGTTGCGCTCGAGACGGCTCACGAGTTCGCTGTCCTGCACATCGAGCAGCATCGCGAGCATCGCAACATCACTCGCCCGGATCGTGAGTACCTTGCCGTTGAAGTCCTGGCGATGGATCTGGATCCTCTGGAGGAACCTGTCGACGACCTCGGCGGTTCGCTCATCGAGTTCGTCGACGCGGTTGAGATCGATCGCGACACCGCCGGTTGCCGATGCAGACACGACGTACGTGTCGTCCTCAGGGAGGAGTTGGTTCATCGGCACGTCGTAGCACTCGGCAAGACGCTGCAACCTTGGCAGGGACAGAGATCGTTCACCCCGCTCGTACGCACCAAGCACGGCGGCCTTGAACTCTCCTTCGGTCGAGCGGTGAACGTCCTGCAAGGACATTCCACGCTGCTTGCGGATGGCCCGCAGTCTCTCGCCCACCTTTTGGTTGTAGTCCACGACAACTCCCTATGCCACCGAACGCGCTAACCCGAACACCCTCCGTTACCCCCATCGTAGTCCCAAATCGCACGAGACTCTACTGGAATCATGCGAGGCGACTATGTTGATCGCAGTATAGCCGCGCCAACCACTGCCGCCGTATCTGTCCTCAACACCGTGTCGACGATCCTCACCCGAACGAGATCGTCGGGGATCTCTCCAGGTGCAAAACCACCCTCGGGGCCAACAACGATCGCCATACGTCCCGATGCGGATACATACCGTCGAATGGGCTCCCCGCCAGCATCGGCGACGAGAACGTCGGTACCCGCTTCGACGCCGATCGGCCCATCTATGGACATCAGCCACGCACCCCGACTCTGCTCGAGCGCACCGACGGCCCACGCCTCGGCTTTGTGAGGGGGCGGTAGGCGACCGCTCGACCATCGGGCGTCGAGCCATGACAATCGTCGAACGCCGATCTCCTGGCACTTCTCGACGAGGAAGCGTTGTCGTTCTTTGGCGTTGGGAGCGGCGACGATCACATCAACGACCCTCCCCGATCTCGTGATCCGGGTCTCCTCGCCACGGTCGATACCCGACCCGCTCCATGTACCGGTTCCGATGATCCCCTGCCCGTTCGTGTACGTCACCGGGGCGCCGAGTGGGTACCGCAGCACCTTCGTCATGTGGCGAACGGCATCATCTCCGACGTCGAGGACTCCCTCCGCCCACACCTCGGGGACCAACAAGTGAGGCTGGTGCCTCATCGGCGGAACAGACCACGTTTCTTGGAGTCGGGCCGTTCCCCCCTGATGGACGCGTACTCGCGCAGGACCTTCTCTGCCTCGTCATCGAGCTCCCTTGGAACCTCGACTTCGACGTGGACGAGCAGGTCCCCCCTGCCGCGGCGCTGCAACCTCGGCACGCCCTTCTTCCCCAACCGGTACACGGTCTCAGGTTGGGTCCCCGCCGGGATGTCGAGTTTCTCGGTGTCCCCATCGAGAAGCGGCACCTCGACCTCCGTGCCGAAAGTCGCCTCGGTGAACCCGATCGTGATCCGGTGATGCAGATCGTCCCCCACACGCTGGAACCGCTCATCCTCACGGACGTTGATCTCGACGAAGACATCACCTGGGGAAGTACCGAGTTGGCCGGCGCCGCCCTTGCCGTTGAGCCTGAGCCTCGTTCCCGTGTCGACACCCGGCGGAACCTCGACGGTGAGCGTTCTCGTACCCCGGGTGCGACCCTCACCTGCACATGTCTCGCACGGGTCCTCGATCTGTCGACCACTGCCAGAACAGGTCGGGCACTCGGTCACGGTCATCATCGTGCCGAGAAGCGTCTGACGGGCCGCCTGGACCCGCCCGTGGCCGCCACAGGACCGACACGTCACCGGCTCGTATCTCTCCGCAGCACCGGACCCGGAACACACCGAGCAGGTCACGGCGGAGACGAACTCGACCTCCCGCTCAACCCCGAACGCCGCTTCGGCAAGGTCGAGGTCGATCCGGATAGCGATGTCCTGACCGCGTTGAGGTCCGCGTCGTTGCGACCCGAACCCACCGCTGAACCCCCCGAACCCTCCCCCGAAGAACTGCTGGAGGATGTCTTCGAGGCCACCGAACTGGCTGAAGAGATCCTGCCCACCGAACGTCTCGCCACGGTCGTATCTGGCACGCTTCTGATCGTCGGAGAGCACCTCGTAGGCTTCGGCGATCTCCCGAAAGCGTGCTTCTGCGGTGGCATCGCCCGGATTCGCGTCCGGGTGTGACTCTCGTGCGAGGGCACGAAACGCCTTCTTGATCTCCTCGCCGGACGCGTCTCGAGACACACCCAAGACCTGGTAGTAATCCTTCAACCGGAGCCTCCAAAGCTCTCCTCGAGGCCGTCGGACACCTCTTCAACGACCTTGATGGCTCGCCGATAGTTCATACGCATCGTACCGATCACCCCGACCTTGCCCATTGCGCCCGAGGGGGTCTCGTACGTTGCAGTGACGACCGCCAGGTCGGTCTCGTCCCCGAGATCCGGGCCGAACCGCACATTCGTCCCGGTCGACTCGTCGGACATCAGGTCGATGAGGGATGCCTCCTCGTCGAGCATCTTGAGGAGATGTCTGACCATCGTCAGGTCGTTCCACAGCGCTGCCATCCGACTCGTGCCTCCGACGTACACCTCGCGCTCGGACGAGTGTGTCGAAGCGAGTTGCTCGCTGACGGGAGCGACGATCCTCTTGACGACCGCGGGAAGATCCGACCGCTTCAGCCCGTCCGTCTCTGGCGATTCGAGCGAGTGGCCGTGGAAGGCAGCGCTCACGAGTCGTTCCGCCTCCTCGATCATCTCGACACTCACATCGGTCCCGACGTCGACGTACTCCTGGTGGACGCGGCCGTTTTGGGCAATGGCTACGACCAGAACCATGGAACCGCCGAGAGGGACGAGTCTGATGTCGTCGATGATGTCGGAGGAGGCGCCGGGGCCAACCACGACGGCTGGATAGTTCGTGAGTTCGCTCACGAGTGTGCTGGATTCGCGAAGCATCTCGGAGATCTGTTTGTGGACCTCTCTGAAGAACTCATCGATCTGGCCCCGGGTCGCCTCCCGTAGCTTGACCGGTGAGAGATGATCCACGTAGAACCGGTACCCCTGGTGGGTTGGGAGTCTCCCAGCCGACGTGTGGGGCTGGGACACGAACCCGTACGATTCGAGGCTCGCGATGTCGTTGCGCACCGTTGCGGACGAGACATCGAGGCCGCTGCGGTCGAGGACCGTCTGGGAACTGACAGGCGCCCCCGTACGGATGTACTCCTCCACGAGGGCCTTCAACACTCTGGACTTACGATCATCGAGCATAAGGGGAAGTTAGCAATCGTACGAGGAGACTGATAACGCTTCTCTGGCAACTGCATCGGTCAACATCGGCTGTGTGACGACCACACGATCCCCCTCGACGATGATCAGACCGTGGTCCAGCAGTCGGGTTCCCTCCGGCGAGTCGAGGAACGTCGTCGCGAACCCCGACGCCGGGGTTCCCGCCGCAAGTCGGAGGCCGAGCATGAACCTGTCCCTGTCCTGGCTGTCGGCGTCGAGATGCTCGGTTCCGAGCCTCGGCCTGATTCCAGCTTCGACGTCCTCGAGATACCGGTCGAGCCTGTGATGGTTCCGCGAACGTACGCCCCACCGATGGTCGTGGGCCCCCAGACCGAAGCCCAGGTACTCGCCGTGAGTCCACGTTGAGAGGTTGTACACACATGCGTGGCCGGGCCGTGCATGGTTCGACACCTCGTACCGATCGAACCCTGCAGTCGACGACCGTTCACAGAACGTCTCGTACCGCTCTGCCTGGACGTCGCCATCAGGAGGAGTCGCTCCGGCAAGGATCTCACGGGACAAGGCGGTGCCTCTCTCGACGGTCAGCGCGTACGTCGAGATGTGATCGATCGGCAGGTCGAGGGCGCGATCGACGCTCCCTGCCCACGACGCTGAGGTTTCCCTCGGATGGCCGTAGATGAGGTCGAGACTGATGGTCCGAAAGCCCGAAACGCGAGCAGAATGGACCGCTTCAGTGGTGGCATCTGCACTGTGGCGTCTCGAGAGAACTCCCATGATCTGCTCATCGAAGCTCTGCGCGCCGATCGACACCCTGGTGAATCCGACCGATCGCAGGTTCCCGCCGGTGTCGGTGCTCCAGTCCTCCGGGTTCACCTCGAGGCTGACCTCGGTGTGCGCTCGGAACCCGAATCGGCGCCGGAGGGCCTCGATGATCTCCCCGAGTTGTTCCGAGCTGAGCAGCGACGGCGTGCCACCCCCGAAGTTCACAGCGTCGAGTGGGCCGAAAGGGTCTTCCATCTCGATCTCACGCACCAACGCATCGACGTACCTGCGGTGATCGACGTTGGCTTCCACCGACTCGTCGACGATCGCGAAGTCGCAGTACGGGCACCGGTGTGCACAGAACGGGATGTGCACGTATGCCGACTTCCACAGATGTGCAGCATCGGCGAGGTCCGCGTCGTTCGCCCGCAACGACGACGATCCGAAGCCATCGTCCTCTCCGGTGCTCATCGGGCGAACTGTGTCACTCATCGCCGATCTTGAGTGCAGCGACGAACGCTTCTTGAGGCACCTCGACGCTTCCGACCATCTTCATGCGCTTCTTGCCCTCCTTCTGACGTTCGAGAAGCTTCCGCTTCCTCGTGATGTCCCCGCCGTAGCACTTGGCGGTCACATCCTTGCGCTTCGCCTTGACCGTCTCTCGCGAGATGATCCGCGACCCGATCGCAGCCTGGATGGGAACGTCGAAGAGCTGGCGTGGGATGAGCTCGCGCAGTTTCTTGACCATCGCCCGCCCGTAGGTCGTCGCCCGGTCTCTGTGCACGATCGTCGAGAACGCATCGACCGGCTGGCTGTTGAGGAGGATGTCGACCCGGACGAGGTCGGACTCACGGTACGAGTCCGGTTCGTAGTCGAGGGATGCATAGCCGCGTGTCCTGGACTTCAGCAGGTCGAAGAAGTCGAACACGATCTCGGACAGTGGCATGAGGTAGTGGAGTTCGACCCGCTCGGTGGAGAGGTAGTTCATCTCCCCCATCTCACCGCGTTTGGTCTGCACGAGCTCCATAACCGTCCCGATGTACTCGGCGGGGGTGATGATCATCACCTTGACGTACGGCTCCTCGATCGATGCACGCACCCCGGCGTCGGGAAGATCTTGAGGACTCTGGACGATGACGGATGATCCGTCGGTGAGGTTCGCGACGTACTCGACGGAAGGCGCCGTTGCGACCAGATCGAGGTCGTACTCACGCTCGAGCCGCTCCCGAACGATCTCCATGTGCAACAGACCGAGGAACCCGACGCGGAAACCGAATCCGAGTGCACGGCTGGTCTCGGGCGCGTACAGCAGCGACGAGTCGTTCAGACGGAGCTTGTCGAGTGCCTCACGCAGTCGCTCGAAGTCGTCACCATCCGTCGGGAAGAGACCCGAGTAGACCATCGGCTTCGGCTCGTCGTACCCGGCAAGGGCATCCGTAGCGGGGTCCGCAGCGTGCGTCACCGTGTCACCGACTCTGATGAGGTCGATGTCCTTGACCCCGGTGATCACGTAGCCCGCTTCACCCGAGCCGAGGCGTTTCGTCCGCTCGATGGATGGTCGACGAACCCCGACCTCATCGACGACGAGGTCCTCGCCGCTCGCCATCAGCCTGATGTCGTCGCCTTCAGACAACGACCCGTCGACGACGCGCACGAGGGCAACGACACCGCGATACGTGTCGTAGTAGGAGTCGAACACGAGCGCTCGCAGCGATGCATCCGGTTCGCCTTCAGGTGGAGGCAGCGACGTGACGATCTCCTCGAGGAGCTCATCGACGCCGATCCCCGACTTGGCGGACACCCGTATGACGTCCTCGACGTCGCCACCGAGGATTCCGACGAGCTCTTCTGCGACCCGGTCCGGGTCGGCAGCGGGAAGGTCGATCTTGTTGACGACCGGGATGATCTCGAGGCCGCTCTCGATCGCCATGTATGCGTTGGCGAGGGTCTGGGCCTCGACACCCTGTGACGCATCGACAAGGAGCAGCGCTCCTTCGCACGCCTCGAGACTTCTCGACACCTCGTAGGAGAAGTCGACGTGGCCCGGCGTGTCGATGATGTTGAACTCGTACTCGAGCCCGTCCTGGGCGGTGTAGTCGATGCGGACGGCGTTCGCCTTGATCGTGATACCCCGCTCCCGCTCGAGGTCCATCTCGTCGAGGAGTTGGGCCCGCATATCGCGCTCAGAGATCGCACCGGTGCGCTCCAACAGTCGATCGGCGAGCGTCGACTTGCCGTGATCGATGTGTGCGATGATGCTGAAGTTGCGTATGCGCGACTGATCCATGAGTGGCTCCGGTGGGCCCGTGCTGGTCGGGGAGGGCTTTTCAGTGTACCGTTGCGGCGCTCTGGTGCTATCCTTGCATCGATTCCCACCACCTCGTGAGGTTCTTTTTCGTTATGGCCAATATCAAGTCACAGATCAAGCGCAACCGACAGACCGAGCGGCTGTACGCCAGGAACAAGGCGATTCGGTCCGAGATGAAGACTCGCTCCAAGCAGACGCTCGCAGCAGCCGAGGCTGGCGACACCGAAAAGGCTGAAGAGCTTCTCCGTCTCGCCCAGCAGCGTTTCGACATGGCCGTCACCAAGGGCGTCCTGCACAAGAACACCGCTGCACGCCGCAAAGCCCGTCTCACCGCTCAGGTGCGCACACTGCTCGGATAGCCGATGACAGAAGAAACCGGCACCTGGCTCACGCCTGCGGCACTCAAGAAGCTGCAGGACGAGCTCGACCTCCTCACGACCACCGGACGGGACGAGGTCATCGCGCGCATCGCCGAAGCACGTGACCACGGGGATCTCAAGGAGAACTCCGAGTACGACACGGCAAAGAACGATCAGGGCCTCATGGAGGCAAGGATCCGCCAGCTCAAACACATCATCGACAACGCCCACGTATCTGAGGTCGAACACTCCGACGTCGTAGCGGTCGGCACGATCGCAACCGTCGTCGATGAGGACGGTGACGAGATGGAGTTCTTCATCGCACCTGCTGAGAACAAGGTTCCGGGCCTCCTGCTCGCATCACCCGACAGCCCCCTTGGCGACGCACTCCTCGGTGCAGGCCCGGGCGACGAGGTCAGCTACAACGCCCCAGGTGGAACGTTCTCGTACCGCGTGATCGATGTCAGGGTCTACGAGGGCTGAAGAGTTCACAGCCAACAGCTCACAGCTCACAGCCGACAGTCGGAAATCCAAGGTGCTTCGGGATTCGTGCGCATCTTCGGCAAACGGAGAACGGTGAACTACTTCTCCCCTATCCGCTGATCCTCCCGGAAACTGCTAGCTGCGGCGCAGCTTTGCTTTCAGATGAAGCTGGTGGGGTTGGCCGACGGCTCCCATCCACATCTCGTAACTCAGATCGTCGCCGTCGACGTCGATGTTCCGTTCGACCGACAGGACCTCTTTGGCCGTCGAGGTGCGTTCCACAGTGATGGTTCGCAACCGCAGGCTCGTTCCCTCGACCGTTCCCTCATAGACCTCGACGATGCCGGTCGGTTGAGCCATCGTCGCCTCGGCCCTGCCTGTTCCTCCGGATCGGAAGAACCCCGCTTCGGTGTGCAGCGGCGCACCGGCGTCCGGGTGGTCCCCTGCCCGCCACGTCATCTGGGTGTACTTGAGGAACGGTTTTCCCGGCGGAGCGACGAACGCGATCTCCTCACGGTACGAGAAGTCATCGATCGTCGGGTAGATTCCAACGCCCTCCCCCTCCCAGGTACCAACGAGGAACGAGAGCTGTGCGATGTCTGGATGTGTGGTCATGAAGAACAGCCTACAGATGACAGCTCACAGCCAACAGCTAGCCGAAGCGGTACACGGCGGACTCGGCCACCTGGCGGTAGCCGATGCGTTGGTAGATCTCGTTCGAGGTGGGGTTCGCCAGATCCGTGTATAGGAAACAGAACCGGTAGCCGTCGTCGAGAAGTGACTGCGATTGGTGGGCGACGAGGCTGGTCGCGTACCCGTGGCCACGCAGGTGCGGCGGTGTGTACACCGGCCCGATTCGGATGCCGCTGCGCGTCGGACCGCCGTGACCGCTCAGGGACACGGCCTCCCCCTCATCGACCCACAACCAGTATCCGCCCGGGCTGTCGCCACCGAGGCGTCGCCCGACCATCTCGGTCATCCGATCAACGTCATGCTCCTCGTCGGGGATCGCCTCTCGAGCGAAGTCGAGTTGCCACGCCACGATGAGATCGAGATCTGCGATCGTGCCCCGGCGCGGCGCACCCGGCGCTGCGACGGTCTCGGTCACCGAATCGAGAGAGAACACGCCCTGACGCATGGAGAGCTCCGCGAACGTCCCCGCGCGTGCCTGCCACGTAGCAACGAAGGTGTCGATGGTCGGCCGGTTACCCGTGGCCCCGGGGATATCGATGCCGGTTTCGAAGACGTGTTCGGCAAGGAGGCTCGCGGCCTCGTCGTCATGAGCATCTGCAAGGATCATGTTGTGCGGAGCCGTCACGAGCGACGCGGCGGTCGGCGCTCCCGATCGCTCCACGATGAACATCCTATGGCTCGGGTACACATCTGGGGACCGAGCGATCGTCCCTGCAATACCGAGGATCAGGTTGTTCCTTGCCTCGTCCTCGAGGAGGCAAGCAGCACGCTCGAGGAACGCCGCGACCCCGGTGATCTCGTGGAACGTCGTCATCTCGCGAGCCTACCGGCACCGGCTCTGGCGAACAGCCGTTACCTGCTCATCCATCGACACATCGCAACGGTGAGGCGTTCGAGGGTGACACGGTGGGTCGCCTCCGGCTGTGTCTTGATGACGAGATCTGCCTTCGAGATGGCTCTCACCGAGTTCGCGAGGGCGGCGCCGTTGGCCCGGGTGCGTGACTCCCAGATCTTCTTCGTGGCCCACGACTTCGGATTCGCCTTCGCCCACGCCACGTACGAGTCGTAGTCGGGTGCGACCGCAGCGAGGGACCGCTTGCGCACCTCGCCTTCGAGGTACGACAACAGCACGAGCGGGTGCTGGTGCTCGAGGAAATCGGAGAGACGTCGCAGCGCCTGGCCCTGGTCTCCAGACATGATGGCGTCCCCGAGAAACCACATCGGCTCATCCGGGCGGTTCGTGAAGCGTTCCTTCACATCGTCCGCCGAGATGACCGTGTCCGTGACGGCGAGTTGATCTATGGCGTTGCGCATCTGGGACGTGTCTGACCCGAACGTCTGGAGCAGCTCCGATCTCGCTGCCTGATCGATGCGCAACCCGTTCGCCTTGGCGTACTCAGAGATCCACGCAGCAGCATCCCGTTCGGTGATCGATCTGACCGTGAGCACCTCACCACTGGCAGCAACGATCTTCTTCAGGGATGCAGGGAGAGTCCCCGAGGCCGTGAACACTGCAACAGCTTCGGCCGGATCTGCGTTGGTGAGGATCTCGATGATCGCATCGATCTCGGCCTTGAGGAGCTGGTGCGCATCGACGACGAGCACGCCGGTTCGGCCCCCGAACAACGAACCCGATTGGAGGGCAGGAACGATCGCACGCACCGGGTCTCTCAGTGCAGTCCCGTCGTCGGCAGCGGCGGCTCCCTTGGCCGGGACATCGACGCGTTCGGGGCTGTCGACGCCTTCACGCTCGAAGATCTCGGCGGCCTGCGTGAGCATCCGCTCGCGCTCAGAGGCACCTGCCTCCCTCGGTCCGATGATGCCGTGCCACGCCATGTGGGCAATGTAGCCCGTCGGATGCTCGTTCCGGCCGTCGCGGTAACTGTCTCACCGACTCTCAACCAGAGGGACCACGACGTCACCCACCACGAACGTGCGTGTGAGGTCGGCCCCTGTTCCTTCGAGCACGCCTACGATCTGGGGGTTCGGATGGCCGTACCTGTTCTCACCGTAGGACAGAACGGCAACATCGCCGACCGTGCGCTCGAGCCACGCGAGGTCGGTCGATGACGAGCCGTGGTGAGGCACGATGAGGACATCGGGTCGCAGCGGCGGCAGCTCCCGTTGGGCGATCGCTTCGATGTCTCCTGGGATCAGTGCGGAACGTCCCGCCGTCGCCATGATCACAACGGATCCGTCGTTGTCGGAGTCGTACCTTCGTCGTGGACCAACGACCTCGATGCTGATCGCTCCCAGCATCAGACCCGTTCCGGCCTCCACTTCCATCACCGGTGTGCGGGCGACCAGTGCGGCATCGACAACCGCAGCCAGTAGATCCGAAGCCGGGACGAATCGGCCGATCCACAACTCCCCCACGTCGTATGACTCGAGTATCTCGACGAGTCCGGCAACGTGATCTGCATCACCGTGGGTAGCGACCACGACGTCGAGTCTGGAGACCCCCCGTCTGCGAAGCGCCCGGTCCAGCATGCCCGCATCGGGTCCCCCATCGATGAGCATCGATCGTCCCGAGGGATCCTGGAGCAGGATCGCGTCGCCCTGCCCCACATCGAGCGCGACGAGCGTCGGCACCACCGGCCATGGAGGCGATTGGCCCACAGCGACGAGCATCACGACCACCGCCGCTGCAACTCCCACAGGGCGCGTAGCACGGGCTGCGACGAGCAACCCCGTAGCGATCGTCGCTGCGACTCCCGCTACACCCAGTTGCGGACCCGCCGATGCAACATCTGCGATCGTGAGCACCGTCTGCGCAACGGCCGAGGCAACCGGATGCAACGCCCCAACCGCAAGGGTCAACCCCCCGAGCACCGTCGCCGCGGTCACCAGAGGAGCAACCACCAGGTTCGCAAGCGGAGCGACCAAAGGCATCGAGCCGAAGACGGCGAGGATGATCGGTGCCACGGCGACCTGTGCCGAGACCGTCACCAGCAACGGCATCCACAGCCACCGCGGCTGGCGACCTCGAGAGAGCGCGACACCGACCAGGACACCGGCCGTCGCCATCACGGAGAGCTGAAACCCGACGGAGCCGAGTATATCTCCCGAGACGAGCAGCAGTGTGGTGACGGCCACACCGAGCGCCATCCATGGATCGACCGGCACACCGAGTGATGCACCTACGAGTGGCACCGCGGTCATCACCGAGGCCCGGATCACCGAGGGTTCCCAGCGTGTGACGACGACGAACACGACAAGGCCCACAGCCCCGAGGAGTACACGGAAGCGTGGCCGGATAGACAGTGGAGCGGTGACGATCCACCACGCGAGCATGAAAACTGCAACGTTGGATCCCGAGACTGCGACGTAGTGGGCGAGGCCGCTTCGTCGGAGGTTCTCGAGGTCGACGGCACCGAGCCGCCGCGTGTCACCGATGAGCAGCCCGATGATGAGTCCGTCGCTTGCCCGGTCGCTCCGGAACGTCGTCTGAACCCGACGGCGGATCGCGTTCCCAACGACGAACGCCGGGTTGCGACTCGGTTGCACCGCTTCAACCATCTCGATGCTGAACGTTCCTGCCACGATCTCGTCCCTGATCCTTCTCACGCCGCTGCGAAGCGATCCTCGGGCCGTCACGGTGGATCCAACCTCGGTCGACTCGTTGAGGCCCTCAACGGCGATACGTGGTCCGTTCCAAGGCTGCCCATCGATGAGGCGAGGCTCTCCAACGGCGATCCCGTATCTGTTCGCGCTAGCGTCCTCGACGACACGAAAGGTCAGCTCAACGCCACCCACCGGGACACTCGATGTCCTCGTCGTCGCCTCGCGCATGGTCGCCGCACTCCCGGAGGCCATGCCGAGCACGACGAACACGCCAGCGACCAGCATCGTGGTCCGTGCCCGACGGTGGACAGCCACAGCAGGTACAACGCCGAGCACAGCAACCCCGAGCACGGTCGGTCCAACAAGCACACCGAGTGCCGTCGATATCGCTGCAAGGAGCGCCCAGCAAGCTGGCTCA
>JAJRYI010000233.1 GCA_024275815.1 Actinomycetes bacterium
CATACCGAAGGATATTCGGAATCGAGGTCTCCCCATGTCAGTCGACCGAATCGATCGTGCGTTGATCGCGCTTCTCCAGGAGGATGGTCGGCGCTCGAACAAGTCCCTCGCCGCTGCAGCAGGGATCGCTCCATCGACGTGCTCTGAGCGGGTACAGCGGCTCATCGACAGGGGCATCCTGATCGGATTCCACGCCGAGGTGCACCGTGATGCCATGGGCGTTGGCCTCGAAGCCCTCGTGTCGGTGCGCCTGAGGCGCCACGCCGCGGACGAGGTCGAACGGTTCTGGTCCCACACACACGAGATGGACGAGGTCGTCGCCGTGTACCACCTCTCGGGGGCGAACGACTTCCTGTGTCACGTCGTCGTTCGGGATTCAGACCATCTGCGAGACGTCGCCGTCTCCGGTTTCACGTCGTTACCGGAAGTTGCTCACATCGAGACGTCGATCATCTTCGAGCATCGAGCCAAGCCAGGCCTTCCAGACCTCGTTGCGGACATGTGAGCGCTCCGGGTCGTTGAGTTGACTAGTGGCCGGTCCCTGCAAAGGTAGGACCTATGAGTAACGTCACCGGTCTCGTTTGTGTTGTCTGTGGAACATCGTATCCACCCGAATCGCCCCTCTACGTCTGCCCCGACCATGGAAACGAGGGGATCCTAGACGTCGCGTACGACTATGAGCGCGTCGGCGAACAGGTCTCCAAGGAGTCCCTCGCATCGAGCGGCGATCGCACGATGTGGAGGTACCGGGCGCTGATGCCCATCGCCCCCGACGCTGCGGTCCCACCCCTGACGGTGGGTGGAACACCGATGTACGACGCTGGGGATATCGCCGCTTCCCTGGGAATCGGGAAGGTGTGGGTCAAGGACGAGGGACGTCAACCAACCGCATCTCTCAAGGACCGAGCCTCTGCAATGGCGATCGTCAAGGCACGCGAGCAAGGTGCCGAGGTCGTCACGACGGCGAGCACGGGGAACGCAGCGGCAGCTCTTGCGGGCCTCTCGGCGAGCGTCGGTCAGAAGAACGTCATCTTCGTCCCGGCTTCAGCCCCCGAGGCCAAGATCGCGCAACTCCTCGCGTACGGTTCGACCGTTGCCCTCGTGGACGGCTCGTACGGCGACGCCTTCGACCTTTGCATGGAAGCTGCCAAGGAGTACGGCTGGTACAACCGCAACACCGGCTTCAACCCGTACATGACCGAAGGCAAGAAGACGGCCGGACTCGAGATCCTCGAGGACCTTGGTTGGGATCCACCCGACGCCATCTTCGTGAGCGTCGGGGATGGCTCCATCATCGGTGGTGTTCACAAAGCGGTCAAGGATGCCCTCGCCCTCGGATGGATCGACCACGCTCCGAGGATCTACGGTATCCAGGCTGCCGGAAGCGACTACCTCGTGCAGGCGTTCGAGTCTGGAGAGGACGTTCTGACGAAGCCACCGATCGCTGCAGACACTGTTGCCGATTCGATCAGTGCCGATCTCCCACGCGATCGCATCAAGGCGATGGCAGCCGTCGTTGACACGGCCGGTGCGTACCTGCGGGTCGACGATGACGCGATTCTCGGGGCGATCCCGACCCTGGCACGTGGCTCGGGCGTGTTCGCGGAACCGGCAGCGGCAGTGGCGTACGCCGGACTCGTCGTCGCCGTCGACCAGGGCCTGGTCCGCCCGGACGAGACCGCTGTGGTTCTTGCAACGGGCAGCGGCCTCAAGGACGTCTCATCCGCGATGAAGGCGGTTGCAGCCATCGGCACCGAGCCGATGCGTGTCTCACCGAATCTCGACAGTCTCAAAGCAGCTCTCGAACGTTGCAAGGAACGTGAAATGATCGATCTCACTGTGAACGACGCCGTCCTGGAGGCGGCCGTCAATCAGGCCAGGGACAGGAAGTTCCGCATCCCGACCTTCAAGCAGATGCGGGACCCCTCCTTGATCCCCGACGACGTCAAGGAGCAGCTCAAGAGCGTCGGCCTATGGGATCTCGACCCCATCAACCTGTTCCGCATCTCCTGGCACAACGAACAGACCGAGACCGGTGGCGGTTTCGGCGGCGTCAACTACTTCGAGATCCCGCCCGAGATCAGCGGGGTTGCGGCACGGATCATCATCCTCGAGGGCAAGTGGTTCCCCACCGGCGCCCACAAGGTCGGTGCAGCGTTCGGTTGTCTGGCGCCGCGTCTCGTCACCGGTCAGTTCAACCCCGCGACACAGAAGGCCGTGTGGCCTTCGACGGGCAACTACTGCCGTGGCGGTGCCTACGACTCGAACCTGTTGGGGTGTGAGTCCATAGCGATCCTCCCCGAGGGTATGAGCGCCGAGCGTTTCTCGTGGCTCGAGTCGGTCGCAGGTGAGATCATCAAGACGCCGGGCACCGAGTCCAACGTCAAGGAGATCTTCGACAAGTGCAACGAGCTGCGCGCATCGGGCCAGGATCTCGTCATCTTCAACCAGTTCGACGAGTTCGGGAACTACCTCTGGCACTACTCGGTCACGGGTCCCGCCATGGAAGAGGTCCTCAAGGAGGTCATGGGCGAGGGTGATCGGTTCGCCGGTGTCATGCTCACTACCGGTTCCGCCGGAACGATCGCTTCGGGTGACTACCTCAAGCAGAAGTTCCCAACCTCCAAGATCGCCGCGGGTGAGGCCGTTCAGTGTCCGACGATGCTCTACAACGGTTTCGGAGAGCATCGCATCGAGGGCATCGGGGACAAGCACATCCCGTGGATCCACAACGTCCGCAATACCGACGTTGCCATGGGTCTCGACGATGAATCCTCTGTGAGCCTGATCCGTCTCTTCAACGAGCCTGCGGGCCGTGCCTACCTGGCGGACCAGGGCGTCTCGGACGACGTGATCGACAAGCTCCCACTGCTCGGGATCTCGGGTGTCGGGAACATGTTGATGGCGATCAAGTTCGCCAAGTACTACGAGCTGACCGGCAACGACGTCATCGTCACGGTCGGTACCGACTCGATGGAGATGTACCAGAGCCGACTCGGCGAGCTCAACGCCGAACGCGGCGAGCTCTCCGAGCTCGATGCAGCAGCGACGTACCACCGTCACCTCCTCGGACAGGGCATCGATCACGTCCAGGAACTCGGCTACTACGACCGCAAGAGGATCCACAACCTCAAGTACTACACCTGGGTCGAGCAGCAGGGCAAGACCTACGATGAGATCCAGGCCCAGTGGTACGACCCGGAGTACTGGACGAGCATCCAGGCGATGGCCGACCCGATCGACGAGTTGATCGAGGCTTTCAACGCCAAGGTCGGCTGACCCCAGTCAGACACGAAACCAAGAAGGAGGGGCTCCCCGCCCCTCCTTCTTCGCGTACCCAGGGTTCCAGACCGTCCATATGACGGTGGGAGCCCATAGAACGACGCTGTCAGTCGAGACCGGCGAGGAACTCGCCGATCGCAGGGGTCACGATCTCAGGGTGGGTCATGTTGGATGCATGTGCCGCACCGGGAACGGGGACCATGCCCCGGCAGTCCGGAAGGTCGTTACAGAGCTGCTCGGCCGTGGCGATCGGGATCGCCAGGTCCTCGGTCCCATGGATGATGAGGACGGGGCAGGTGATCTCATCGACCCGGCCGGAGATATCGTCGCGCCCCAGCAGACACTGTCCGGGATACGCAACGGTGGAGCGGTCCCGGGACTCCCAGATCCCGATCCACTTCTCCATCAGATCCGGTTGGCCGAGGATCAACCCCGCCACCATCGTGCCGACCTCACCGAGCGGTTCGTCGCTCACCCAGTGCGCGATCATCCCCTCGTATCCGGCGAGTGTTTCGGGGTCGTCCATGAACACACCTGAATCGATGAGAACGAGTCCACGAACGCGATCAGGGTGGGCCAGCGCCGCCCGAAGTGACAGATACCCGCCCTGGGACATCCCGATGAGGACGGCACTGTCGATCCCGAGGTGATCCATGAGTCCGATGAGGTCATCTGCAGAGTCCCAGTAGGTGAACGGACCATCGAC
>JAJRYI010000016.1 GCA_024275815.1 Actinomycetes bacterium
AGCAGCGATGACGAAGAACTGGGACCGAGCAGTCGAGCTGATGCCCGGCGGGGTGAACTCTCCCGTGCGCGCGTTCAAGGCCGTCGGTGGTGAACCCCCGTTCATCGCTTCGGCGTCCGGACCGCATCTCATCACCACCGACGGCGACGACCTCATCGACTTCATCTCCTCATGGGGTGCCATCATCCTTGGGCACGCCGAGCCGAGCCTCGTCGAGGCGATCTCGAACGCCGCGGCCAACGGCACGAGCTACGGCGTCCCCACACTGGGCGAAGTCGAGTTCGCCGAACAGGTCACGACGATGGTTCCCTCCATAGAGATGATGCGGATGGTCAACTCCGGCACCGAGGCGACGGCGTCGGCGCTACGGCTTGCCCGCGGGGCGACCGGGCGTGACGTCGTCGTCAAGTTCGAAGGGTGCTACCACGGCCACGCCGACGCCTTCCTCGTGAAAGCCGGGTCGGGTGCAGCGACACTCGGTGAGCCCGACAGTCCCGGTGTCCCCGAGGGAACCGCCTCGACCACACGGATCGTCCGCTTCAACGACCTCGCGTCGGTATCGGCGGCGATGGCTCCCGGGGATGTCGCCGCGGTGATCGTCGAACCGGTTGCAGGCAACATGGGTGTCGTTCCCCCCGAGCCGGGGTTCCTCGAAGGGCTCCGCTCGCTCACCGATGAACACGGTGCTCTCCTGATCTTCGACGAGGTGATGACGGGCTTCCGCGTCGGACCACAGGGTGCCCAGGGCCGCTACGGCATCACGCCGGACCTCACGACGCTCGGAAAGATCGTTGCGGGAGGCACCCCTGCAGCCGTGTACGGCGGACGCCGCGACCTCATGTCACAGATGGCACCGTCGGGCCCGATCTATCAGGCAGGCACCCTTGCGGGGAACCCGATCACTGTTGCAGCGGGGCTCGTGACGTTACGACGGATCGCGTCGGACCCGGCGTTGTACGACCGCCTCGAAGCGTCGGGTGCCGAACTCGAGAGGCGCCTCGACGCTGCGTTGTCCAGGCACGGCATCGACGGAACCGTCCAGCGCGTCGGGGCCATGCTGACCGTCTTCTTCGGACCGACCTCTGTGCGTTCGTGGGACGAGGCAGTCACCCTCGATCGGGATCGTTTCGCACGGTTCTTCAACGGCGCGCTCTCACGCGGTGTGCTGCTGCCTCCCTCACCGTTCGAAGCGTTGTTCCTGATGGATGCACACACCGATGTGCTCGAAACCGCAGCAACTGCACTCGAATCTGCGATCGGCGATGCTGCATGACGAGAGTCCTCGACACGCTCGCGTTGGAACCGACCGACCGTAGACCCGTGTGGGTCATGCGTCAGGCCGGCCGCTACCTCCCTGAGTACCGTGAGCTGAGGAGCCGTCACACCTTCCAGGAGTCGATCCTGGATCCCAAGATCGCGGCGGAGATAACCCTCCAACCCATCCGCCGCTTCGGCTTCGATGGGGCGATCATGTTCGCCGACATCATGACGCCGCTCGAAGCCATGGGTATCGACGTCGTCTTCGACCCCGGCCCCAAGCTTCGGCCTATGAGCCTCGCCGAGATCGCCGACCTGCCCGACCTCGACCTCGACCGGGTCGCCCACGTCGCTGAGACACTTCGGCTCGTGCGTGGCGACGTTCCCGATGACGTGACGGTCATCGGGTTCGCCGGCGCACCGACCACACTGCTTGCGTACCTGCTCGAAGGCAGCGGATCCAAGGAGTACCTCCCGCTGCGCACAGCGATGCACGCCGGGACACCGGAACTCGACGCAGCGCTCGTGAAGCTGTCGAACGCGATGCACGCCTACCTCACGATGCAGGTCGACGCCGGCGCTCAGGTCGTGCAACTCTTCGACTCGTGGGCGGGCATCCTCCCGCGCCACCTGCTCGAAACACTGACGTTCCCCGCTGCAAGCGCTGCCCTCACCGGGCTCGACGCACCCACGATCTACTTCGCCCCGGGTGCAGGTCACGCCCTCGGCTCGATGCGTTCGATCGGCGCGACGGGCTACGGCGTCGATTGGCGCATCCCGATCGACGAAGCCTGGGTCAAACTCGGCACCGACGTCGCGATCCAGGGCAATCTCGACCCGGCGATCCTCCTCACCGACCCCGACCGCATCCAGGCGGCCGTCACCGACCTGCTGCGACGGACTGCCGGGCGACAGGGGCACGTCGTCAACCTCGGGCATGGCATCGACCGCCACACACCACTCGAGAACGTCGCAGCGTTCGTCGATGCCATCAAGGAGGCACACTGATGGATCTCTCACCGGAACTACTCGAACGCTACGACCGACCCGGACCCCGCTACACGTCGTATCCAACGGCGGTCGAGTTCACCGAGGAGTTCGGTGCCAACCAGTACGCCGAACGACTCGCAACGTACGGCGAGAGCCCCGAAGCACCACTGTCGCTCTATGTCCACCTTCCGTTCTGTGAGTCACGGTGCTCGTTCTGTGCCTGCCACGTCGTCGTGACCCAACACGAGTCGGTTGCCGACGCCTACCTGACCAGGATCGAGCAGGAGGCACAGATCGTTGCCGAACGTCTCGGGGATCAGCGCCAACTCCTCCAGTACCACTGGGGTGGAGGCACACCGACCTACTACTCGGCGCCGGCACTGGCCCGTCTGCATCGCACTTTGACGCGATGGTTCGACATACAGCCCGAAGCAGAAGTCGCGGTCGAGGTCGATCCACGGGTCACGACGCGTGACCATCTCGAGACGATGTGGGACCTTGGATTCAACCGCCTGTCCTTCGGTGTCCAGGATCTCGACCCGGTCGTCCAGGAGCTCATCGGACGGGGTCAGACCGCCGCCGAGACGGTCGAGCTGTACGAAACAGCGCGAGAGCTCGGATACACGTCGATCAACCTCGACCTGATCTACGGGTTGCCGGGCCAGACGGAAGCGACGATGTCTGCCACG
>JAJRYI010000234.1 GCA_024275815.1 Actinomycetes bacterium
TAGCCTGACTTCCAGGATTGGAAGCTACGCGTCCTCGCCGAAACGGGGAGGGAAGCCGCCTTTGGCGATGGGACCCCAGCGTTCGATGGTGAGGCGGATCAGGCACTTGCCCTGGTCCAGCATGGCTTGGCGGTACTCGTCCCAGTCGGGGTGCTCCCCCGAGATGACGCGGAAGTACTCGACGAGGCCCTCGACGGCTTCTGGGAGGTCGACGATCTCGCCGGCACCATCGACCTGGACCCACTCGCCGGAGAAATCGTCGGACATCACCACCATCGACGCCGCCGGGTTGCGCCTGACGTTGTGCACCTTGGCCCGTTCCGGGTAGCTCGACACCACGATGCGTCCCACCCCGTCGAGGCCCATCGTCACGAGCGACGCCTGGGGGCGTCCGTCACGGCGTGTCGTGAGCAGGACACCACGGTGGCGGGGCCTGAGGAACTCCTCGAGCTCATCACGCTCGACGATCCGGTTCGTTGCGATGTTCACCATGCGGGGTGTCTCCGATCCCTCGACGTTGCCGCTCCCCCATACTCGCACGCATCGGTGCGGTCCACTCCTGCCCGGTTCCGGCTGGGAGTGAACCGGTACACTCACCCCGGGCGTTCGAGGGTGAAGAGACCGTCTGTGGTGGTGCAGTAGCCGGCACCGGCGAACCGGCCGATCGCCTCGAGCCGGGCCGGGTCGATACGGGTTCCGTCGAGAAGGTCATCATCCACGTGGATCGTACGGACGTCTCCGATGACGAGCCACGACGTCGGTGGGTCCCCGAGGGGGACGATCTGGTTCACCTCGCACTCGAGGGCTGCCTTCGCCTCCCCGACGTAGGGAGCCGACACGGTCGTCCCGGTGACTGCCGTGAGCCCGGCCTCGGTGAACTCGTCGACCTCAGGCGGGAACTCGCCCGACGTTGCGTTCATGGCCTCGACGACCCCCTCGGTGACGATGCTCACCGTGAACACTCCGGTGTCACGCAGATTCGACAACGTGTCCTTGGGGGAACCTGCGCGGTGGCCGGTGCCGACCACGACGGTGGGCGGCGTTGCAGAGACACAGTTGAAGAACGAGTACGGAGCAAGGTTCCGCACACCGGCGCTGCCCACGGTCCCGATCCATCCGATCGGGCGGGGAACGATGAGACCGGTGAGGAGCTTGTACCGGTCGATGCCTGCGAGGTCTGAGAGCTGGAACGTCGCCATGACGCCAATGTAGCGGCACAGGCGCCCACCGGCGCATCGTGTATACCGGAGAACTCAGGGTGGTCGCATCCCCACGCTGAGTTCTCTACACTCGTCGGCCACTTCCAACGGCGGCAACGCCGATCCCCCAACATAGGAGTGCCGCCGTGTCCCAGCGCGTCAAGCCCATCGTCATCCTGACGTTCGCCATCAGCCTCATCGCCGCTGCGTGCGCTAGTTCGGGGGATGAAACCGCGGCCCCGACGAGTACCACGGCTGCACCCACCACGACCGTTGCACCCACCACCACGACCGCGCCGGCAACGACGACGACCGCAGCACCCACCACGACCGCCGCCCCGACGACGACCACGGCGCCCGACGACGGAGGCGAGTACACGTTCGTCGAGATCACCGACGACTCGGGCAACCTGTCGCTGTTGGTACCAACGGCGTGGAGCGACATCGACGGCACCGGATGGGGCATCAGCGGGGTCGATGCCGGCAACGGTGTCGCAGCAGCACCCAACATCGTCGATTTCCTCGAAACGTGGGACACACCGGGAGTGTTCTTCGGGATCACCGACAAGTTCCCCGACGAGGAGGAGGGCTGGCTCCTCGACGAGTTCCGCTTCCCCGAAGACTGCACCCTCGAGACCGCCGACACGTGGAACGGGTCGCTCTCCGGCCCGTACGAGGTGTGGAAGAACTGTGGAGGAGGAGAGACCGTCCGGGTGATCCTCGAGGTGTATCCACCCTCGAGGGAGTACGTAGCGATCCTCGAGATCCAGGGCGTCACCGACATCGACGCCGAAGCCATCAAGACGATCCTGGGGAGCTTCGAGGTCGCACCGTACCGCTGAGCCCACCATGTCTCGAGGCTGGGACGTCACCGGTAGCGTGTATCGTGCAGGACACTGATGGTCGCCCCGAACTATCTCCGCTTCGACACGCTCAGCCTCCATGCAGGACATGAGCCGGACTCCGATCACCACGCACGCGCCGTGCCGATCTACCAGACGACGTCGTACGTGTTCGAGGACGTCGATCACGCTGCAGGCCTCTTCAACCTCGAACGGCAGGGTCACATCTACTCGAGGATCTCGAACCCGACCGTCGCCGCGTTCGAAGAGCGTGTCGCCGCCCTCGAAGGCGGTGTCGGTGCGGTAGCGACCGCAAGCGGCCAGGCAGCCGTCGTACTCGCGATCACGACGCTTCTCAGTGCCGGGGACCACATCGTGTCCTCCGGGTCCCTCTACGGTGGGACGCACAATCTGTTCGCTCAGACCCTTCCCCGCCTCACCGGGATCACCACCACCTTCGTCGACCCCCGCGACCCCGAAGCGTTCGCCGCGGCGATCCGCCCCGAGACCCGCCTCATCTACGGAGAGACACTCGGCAACCCTGCCCTCGAGATCCTCGACGTACCCGCCGTCGCCAAGATCGCCCACGACGCGGACCTTCCGCTCATGATCGACAACACGTTCGCCACGCCGTACCTGTTCCGCCCCTTCGATCACGGTGCCGACATCGTGATGCACTCCGCAACGAAGTTCATCGGTGGCCACGGCATCGCGGTTGGTGGTGTCCTCGTCGACGGCGGTACCTTCGACTGGGAGGCCTCCGGAAAGTTCCCGACCCTCACCGAGCCGTACCCGTCGTACCACGGACTCCGTTTCGCAGACGAGTTCGGTACCCAGGCGTTCCTGATGCGGGCCCGCGTCGAAGGCCTGCGCGACTTCGGGGCAGCCATGGCACCCCAGACGGCGTTCTACCTCATCCAGGGACTCGAGACGCTCCCGGTGCGTATGGAACGCCACATCGAGAACACCCGCAAGGTCGTCGCTTTCCTCGACCAGGCCCCCGAAGTGTCCTGGGTCACCTACCCCGAACTCGACGACCACCCCGACCACGACCTCGCTCAGCGCCTCCTCCCCAACGGGTGCGGAGCCATCTTCCCGTTCGGCATCGTCGGTGGGCGCCAAGCCGGTCGGCGTTTCATCGAGCGCCTCACTGTGTTCTCCCACCTCGCTAACGTCGGGGACGCCAAATCCCTCGTGATCCACCCCGCCTCGACGACACATGCAACGATGAGCAGCGATGAGCTCGTAGCCGCAGGCGTCGGCGAAGACCTCATCCGGCTGTCCGTCGGCATCGAGGACGCCGACGACCTCATTGCGGACCTTGCCCAGGCGTTGCGGGCCTCCCAGAGGGGATGACCACATGGATGTGAACCTCGACGGCACGACGATCCACGCCTCCACCGGGGGACGCGAGTTCGACCCGTCGCTGCCCACCGTCGTCCTCATCCACGGTGCAGGCATGGACCACACGGTGTGGCAGTTCCAGGCGAGAGCCTTCGCCTACCACGGGTACGGGGTGCTCTCGCTCGACCTGCCCGGGCACGGCCGCTCCGACGACCCGCCGTGCCCGACGATCGGCGAGTACGCCGACGTCGTTGCCCGCCTGCTCGATGAGCTCGGTGTCGACGCGGTCCGCATCGTCGGTCACTCGATGGGGTCGTTCATCGGCCTCGAACTCGCAGCCCGGTACCCGAACAAGGTCGCGAACCTCACCATGATCGGGGTGTCAGAGCGCATGCCGGTCCACCCCGACCTCCTCGCAGCAGCAGAAGCGAACGACCACCTCGCCTTCGACCTCGTCACCTCGTGGAGTCACCCCCCTGCCGTGCACACGGGTGGGCACCCGACGCCGGGGCTGTGGGTGATGGGCGCCTCGGTACGTCTGCTCGAACGGAGCCGGCCCGGGGTACTGCACAACGACCTCGCCGCATGCAACGCCTACGACGCGGCGGCCGAGCGCGCCGCACAGGTCACGGCACCGACCCTCGTCCTGATGGGTGATCGAGACCTCATGACCCGCCCCAAGGGTGCTGCGGCCCTCGCCGGAGCCATCCCGGGTGCCACGACCGTCCTCGTTGCGGGGGGCGGCCACAACGTCATGGTCGAGCAACCCGACCCGGTGATCGACGCGCTCCTCGACTTCTGGAAGCGGTGCGATACCGGTTCCTGAAACCGGCACTCATCGGTCCACCGCTCACTCACCCGGTTCCCTGACCCCAACTGCTCACGGCTTTGGCGAGTCTTTGGCGGGTCATGACATGGTCA
>JAJRYI010000235.1 GCA_024275815.1 Actinomycetes bacterium
CGGTACGTCGGGGGCCTGCCCGGGTACCGGTGGGTCATCGACTCCTTCCAGTTCACCCAGCGGGACATGAAGTCGTGATCGACCGCGTCCCACTCGAGGAGCAGGCGAGCAATGGCGAGCAGCATCGCGGGCTCGGTGCCAGGCCAGCATGAGAGCCAGTAGTCCGACATCGACGCGGTGTTGGACAGACGAGGATCGACGGTGGCGATCTTGGCCCCGGCCTGTTTCGCCTCCATGATGCGCTGTGCGTGTGGGTTGAAGTAGTGCCCCGTCTCGAGGTGCGCCGAGAGCAGGAGGATGAACCTGGCGTTGGCGAAGTCCGATGATGGGCGGTCGTATCCGGACCACATCGCGTACCCGACCCTGGCTCCGGACGAGCAGATGTTGGTGTGGCTGTTGTGCCCGTCGACGCCCCACGCCTTGAGGGTGCGGTCCATGAATCCGTCCTCGCCGGGACGCCCGACGTGATACATGATCTCGTCGTTGCGGCCTTCACGGATCGCTGTTCCCATACGAGAACCGATGTCGGTCAGGGCGTCCTCCCATGTGACGCGCTCCCACTCCCCGCTCCCGCGTTCGCCGACGCGCTTGAGGGGGTACAGGATGCGTTCGGGATCGTCGACCTGGTTGATCGTCGCTGGTCCCTTGGCACAGTTCCTCCCCCGTGATCCGGGATGCTCCGGGTTCCCTTCGAAGCGTCGGATCGTCCCTGTGTCCTTGTCGATGTACGCAAGAAGGCCGCAGGCGGACTCACAGTTGAAGCACGTCGTCGGGATGAGCCGGTACGTGTTCTTGACGCGCTGCGGCCAGGCGTTGGCGTCGTACTCCTCCCAGTCGTCCCATCGCTCGACGGGTGGATAGTTCGTGAGTTCGCCCCCGGGTGCGAGGCGAGGGATGTCGTTGTCGCTCGTCATGGGTTCCTCACGTCACTTCCACCTCATGTCAAGGGAACGCTCTGGCCGGCCTTCACGAACGCATCATCCACCATCCACACACCGACCATCGCGACGAGGCCCGCTGCAGCTCCGAGAACCACAGGAGTTCCGATAAGCACGGCGATACCCGCAGCAGCCGGGCTCAAGACGCTGAAGACCAGGCCCACCCGGTACTCGAACGCAAAGGCACCCTGCGTCATGTGGTGGTACGCAGCAGCGGCGTCGCCTCCGTGCTTCGCCCGAGCCTCGAGTGCTGCGATGGCACCGAGTCCGACCGAGCCGAGGAGCATCGTCCAGGTGAAGGCCACCGTTCCAACGGGCAACGTCTCGGCAACGAACCCGACGGTGCCTTCCGGTGTTGCACCCCGGGTCACCGACACGAGCGCAGCGATGAGGGATACTCCTCCCCCGACCGTGAACGCTGCAGCGATCATGTGCCATACGAGGAGCGGGCTGTTCCACAGCGTGCGACCCTTCGCCTGGCCGAACAGGTACGCCGTGTACCCGGCAGTCGCCAGCCCGACGATCGCAGACACCGCGATCGCTCCCGTGACGATCCCCTCGACCTGCAGCGCCCCTGCAACGAACCACACGGCGAACGTAGCGGCCTGAGCGCCGAGGATCCACGAGCCGCGCACGAGCCACGACGACGGGTTCCCCTTCGTCAAGAGGTAGTAGAACCGATCCGGTCGCTTGAGGTCCCACACGAGGAGGACACCGGTGATCAGGAGGAAGATTCCTCCGACCAACGGCGCTGCGATCCGCATCCACATCGACTCGATGGCCGCGCCGAACAGGACCGCAACCAGGGCAGCGATCGCGATCCCGGCCGAGATCGCCTTCGTGAGGAAGTAGCTGGAAACCCTCCAACCCCACGGCATCGGGAAATCGTTGGCGTACACCACCCTCGGGTGCCCGGCATCGTCTGCCACACGGCGAGAGGGTGTGCTCGTGTCGTTCGTCGTGTTCGTGAGGTCGACGTCGAGCCACGAGTTCTCGATCCCTGCCGGGTCACGCCAGATGCCACCATCGTTCGATCGTGTTGCAGCCAG
>JAJRYI010000236.1 GCA_024275815.1 Actinomycetes bacterium
GTTCGCTCCATATCGCGTCATCAACAGGATCTCGCTCTGGGCCACGGATACGGGCTTCTGGTAGCTCGCTGCGTAGGCGTACGAGACGTTGATCGTGAGCTTGCGGGGGTCACCCTTCTGCTCGATGACGGTGAGCAGGTCTGCAAGGGCCTGGAACGGGTGGTACCAGTCACACTGCATGTTGAGCACGGGAGTACGGCTGGCGTCTGCCACTGCGCGGATGTAGTCGTTCCCGATCCCCCAGTCGACCTGACGGATCGCGATACCGTCGTTGTACCGACCGAGGATCTCGCCGATCTCTTTCCATGTGTCTCCGTGACCGATCTGGGTGGCGGTCGAATCGAGGAACATCGCGTGCCCGCCGAGCTGTGCCATGCCGGCTTCGAAGCTCGCTCTGGTTCGTGTGCTCGAGAAGAAGAACAGCATCGCAAGGACCTTGTCGCGCAGCAGCGGATGTGCCTCGCCGAGTGCGCGTCGACGCTTGAGATCGAGCGCGATATCGATCACGGTGTCGAGTTCGTCCTTCGTCCATTCCTGGGTCGTGATCATGTCGCGCCCGTGCAGATGTGTTTGCATCAGCTGTTCCTTTGTTGGTATCGGATGCGGTCACACACGATCATGTGCCGCTCTTTCTACGGATGAGCCGGAACCGCAAGAGGTCGTCCCGGAAATAGGAGGTCGCTCTCACGATGGGCTCGTTGTCCTTGTCGAAGCCGATCTCGTCGAACGAGATGGCAAGCGTCCCAGTCTCGACTCCGAGCTTGGCCGCCATAGCGGCGTCGAGGGCGACCGGCAGGATCTCGGAGAGGTAGTAGCTGAGAGATCGGTCGCAGTGACGCTCGAGGAAGTCGTAGACCGGGGTGACCTCGCTGTCCTCGTAGACGTCGCTTCCGATGAAGCTGCTGGGGATGCGGTTGATCGTCAGGATCACGGGCTCGTCGTTCTCCATGAAGACCTTCTCGATGACGAGAACCTTCTCACCCTCATCGAGGTGAAGCGCCGTACTCGTTGCGATATCGGCCGGAGAATCGGTTGCAGACAGGACCCGCACCGACGGTACGTACCCGTGGTCTTCGAGGACCTGCTCGTACGACCAGATCTCCTCGAGACGTGAACGGATCTGCAACCCCGCCTCGTTGACGAACGTGCCGGAACCCTGTCTGCGGTAGATCGTTCCCTCGTTCTCGAGCCGGCTCAAAGCGTCACGGATCGTCGTGCGGCTGACACCGAGATCGGTCGCGAGTTCGGCTTCAGGGGGGATGCGGCCACCCTCGAAACTTCCGCTGGCGATGCGCTCCTTGATGTGTGCCTTCACCTGATCGGTGAGGGAAGGGCTGCGCGTGATCATACTGACGAGCTCACTTACGTTGGGTCATCATGTTGTACTATAGTACGACCAATGCACCCAACCAATCTACAGGAGGGCACGCATGCGTAGCTTCGCAGGACGCGACATTCTTTCGCTCAAGGAGTTCGAGCGGAACGAGTTCTTTCATCTCTTCGAGATAGCCGACCGGCTCGAGCCGATCGCTCGGGAGCGGAGGAACACCGATCTTCTCGCACACAAGACGCTGGTCACGGCGTTCTATCAGCCATCGACCAGGACGCGTCTCGCTCATGAAGCAGCGATGCACCGCCTTGGTGGTCACGTCACCGGTTTCTCCGATGCCAAGATGACCCGCGCAGGTGACTTCTACCAGGAGTCGATCAAGGACACCGTGCACATGCTCGAGTACTACGGCGATGTCCTCGTGATGCGCCACTTCGAGCAGGGTGCACCGCACGAGGCTGCCAAGTGGGCTTCGATCCCGGTCATCAACGCCGGCGACGGTTGGGGAGAGCACCCCACGCAGGTCCTCACCGACCTCTACACGGTGCTCAAGGAGAAGGGCACTCTCGACGGGCTGACCTTCGTAGCGATCGGTGATCACCGGATGCGCACGATGCACTCCATCGGCTACGCACTGTCACAGTTCGATGCCGAGATGGTCATCCTGTCCCCAGAAGAGATGGCGCCACTTCCCGAGTTCCTCGCCGAACTCGACGAGAAGGGCACGAACTATCGGACCGTCGAGCACATCGATGAGGTCATTGCAGAGGCCGACGTCATCTACATGGAGCCCGTCATCCAGCCGGACTACACGATCCCCGTCCACGAGAGGCCCGATGACTACGGGATCACGCCGGACAACTACAAGATCACCCAGGAGGTCATGAAGAGGGCCAAGGGCGACTCGATCATCCTGCACTCGCTTCCCCGCATGGACGAGCTCCTTCCTGAGGTCGACGATCTCAAGCATGCCCGGTACTGGCAAGAGGCGTACAACGGCGTCGTCATGCGCATGGCGCTCCTGTCGTCCGTTCTCGGGGCCTGGGAGTAATGCCCAAACTCGTCATCGCGATCGGCGGCAACTCACTGATCCCGGACAAGGACCACGAGTCCGTCCAGGATCAGTACGCCGCCGCCGCGGCAACCGATGAACACATCGCCGGGTTGATCGAGGAGGGCTGGGACGTTGCGATCTCGCATGGCAACGGACCACAGGTTGGATTCATCCTGCGGCGCTCGGAGCTCGCGAGCAACGAACTGCATGAGATCCCTCTCGACTACTGCGGTGCAGACACCCAGGGAGCGATCGGGTACATGCTCCAGCAGAACCTGATCAACGACTTCCGTCAGCGCGGGATCGACAAGAACGTCGTGACCATCGTGACGCAGGTCGAGGTCGATCGGAACGATCCTGCGTTCCAGAACCCGTCCAAGCCCATTGGATCGTTCATGGACGAGGCCGAGGCCAAACGCAGACGGGACGAGGAAGGCTGGGACATCAAAGAGGATGCCGGTCGCGGTTGGCGTCGTGTCGTTGCATCGCCTCAGCCGATGCGGATCGTCGAACTCGATGTCATCAAGAGCCTCCTCGATGCTGGAGTCGTCACCATCGCCGTCGGTGGTGGTGGCATCCCCGTCATCACCAACGAAGCAGGCGACCTCGAAGGTATCGCGGCGGTCATCGACAAGGACCTCGCGTCAGCACTGCTGGCGAGCCAGGTCGATGCCGACATGTTGCTGATCTCGACGGCAGTGGAGAAGGTTGCCCTCAACTTCGGTACGCCCGAGCAACGATGGGTCGACCAGTTCACGCTCGATGAGGTCAAGAGGTACCTCGCTGAGGGTGGGCACTTCGCAGAAGGGTCCATGGCACCCAAGATGCGCGCGGTCGTCCAGTTCCTCGAAGCTGGCGGCAAGGAAGCGTTGATCACGAACCCGGACAACCTGGAACGAGCCGTTGCAGGTGAGACCGGTACACGGATCGTGCAGTGACGGCTACCAGTCTCGAGCATCGACGGACAGGCCCGGCTTCGGAGCCGCAAGTCCTCTTGAACGCGATATCGGAGGTCGCTACGGCAACCTCCGACTCGCGTGACGTCCTTCGGTTCCACGAGCGGCTCCCCGGATACGAGCAAACCCCGCTCGTCAGCGTGCCGGGTCTCGCCGAGCGTCTCGGGATCGCCACGGTGCTCGTCAAGGACGAGTCCGAGCGGATCGGTCTCCCGGCGTTCAAGATGCTTGGTGCTTCGTGGGCTTCGTACCGCTCCATCGTCGAGCACACGGGGATCGATGCACAGGGTTGGAAGACGCTCGAGGAACTCGCTCAGCGGATCGAACCGCATCTTCCGCTCACTCTTGCCACTGCAACCGATGGGAACCATGGGCGCGCCGTTGCTCGTATCGCGCGACTGCTCGGTCTCGGAGCCCGCATCTGGGTACCGGCAGGAACTGTGGCTCCACGCATCGAAGCGATCGAATCGGAAGGGGCGACCGTCACCGTTGTCGATGGAACCTACGACGACGCCGTCGCCGAGGCCGCAGATGCAGCGGACGCATCGACGCTCGTGGTATCAGACACGTCCTGGCCGGGGTACGAGGCAGTGCCGCAGTGGGTCATCGACGGATACTCGACGATGATGCTCGAGGTTGGGGATGAGACGACCCGACTGGGGCTTCCCGAGCCAACGGTGATCGCTGCCCCGATGGGTGTTGGTGCACTCGGTGCCGCGATCATCGGACACTTCGCAGGCCACACTCCGCGCCCGGTGGTCGTCGGCGGTGAACCCACGGGAGCTGCCTGCATCATGGCAGCACTCGAGGCAGGTGAGATCGTCACGGTGCCGGGTCCTCACGACACGATCATGGCCGGTCTCAGCTGCGGAACTGCATCA
>JAJRYI010000237.1 GCA_024275815.1 Actinomycetes bacterium
ACCTGGACAACCCATGATCTCGTTCTCGACGTCGAGCGACGAGATCCACTCACCGCCGGACTTGATGACGTCCTTGGCTCGATCGGTGATCTTGACGTAGCCGTCGGGTGTGATCTTGCAGACGTCGCCGGTTCGGAGCCACCCATCGACGAACGACTCGGGGGAGCGGGGATCGTTGTAGTACTCGGCTGCGATCCACGGGCCGCGGATGAGGAGTTCGCCGAACGCCTCCCCGTTGTTGGGGAGTGTGGCGAAGTCCTCATCGACGATCTTGACCTGGAGGCCCGGGATCGGGCGGCCCGCCGTCTCGAGCACGTCGAGCTTCTTCTCCCACGACCAGTCCTCCATCCACGGCTTGAGCATCGCTGCAGCAGCGACCGGGTTCGTCTCGGTCATCCCCCCACCCTGGACGATACGGACACCGGCGTGCTTCTCGAACCAGTCGATCATCGAGCGAGGCACGGCCGATCCACCGCAGAGGAACTTCTTGATGCTGGAGATGTCGAGGTCGGGGTTGGCTTCGAGATGGTGCTGGATCGCGAGCCATACGGTCGGGACGCCCGCAGAGAAGGTGACTTCCTCGTCGATGAGCAGCCTGGTGAGTCCCGGACCGGAGAGATCGGGACCCGGGTACGTGAGCTTCGCTCCGACGGTGACTGCCATGAACGGGTACCCCCACGACGCTGCGTGGAACATCGGGACGACCGGCAGGATGTTGTCCTCAGCAGACAGTGGGTTGGCCACGAGGTTCGAGATGGTGTGCAGGTACGTGGATCGCTGCGTGTACGCAACCCCCTTCGGGTTCCCTGTGGTACCCGACGTGTAGCAGTACATCATGGGGCTGCGCTCATCGAGCAGCGGCCACTCGGTCATCGGTTCGACATCTACAATGAGGTCCTCGTAGGCGATCGCACCATCGATACCGCACCCCTCCGTCGTCGGTCCCATGATGACGATGTGCTCGACCGTGTTGAACTTGGGGACCATGGGGGCAAGCAGAGGTGCGAGGTCGGGGTCGACGAAGATCACCCGGTCCTCGCCGTGGTTGACGATGTACTCGAGCTGGTGCGGGAAGAGCCGGATGTTGAGCGTGTGGCAGATTCGCCCGGCGTTCGCGGTCGCCCAGTACAGTTCGTGGTGTCGATGGTTGTTCCACGCGAACGTTCCAACGGCCTCTCCCTCGCCGATGTCGAGATTGTTGGCGATCGCGGTGGCCAACCGTCGGATTCGGTCGTCCGTCTCGAGATAGGTCGTGCGGTGGATGGACCGGTCGGCTTCGACCGAGATGATCTCCTGTTGTGGGTACTGCCATACAGCGTTGTCGTACAGCGTGCTCATCAGCAGCGGGAAATCATCTTGCATGTGCATGGAATCGGTCCTTTCGTGACCGCTCCACGATAGGAATCCCACGGGGCACGTGCAACGCACACATACCCCGTCGAACGCGTACCCTCAGGGTATGTTCGGTGCTCGATTCGACGACGTGGCGAAGCAGGAGTCCTTCGTCCTCACACACCCTCTCGAGAGCCTCGCTGCGTCGACGTACGCCGAAGTGCGTGATGTGATCACCCGGGCGGGTGATGCAGCCCGTGGTGGGGCCTGGGTTGCAGGGTACGTATCGTACGAGGCCGCACCCGCGTTCGATCCGGGCTACGTCGTACGGTCGTCTGGGAGGCCGTATCTGGCATGGTTCGGCGTCTTTGGTGGGAGGGAACCGGTGCCGGTTGCTGTGCACGACCCCCAGGCAGAGGGTGGGTACGCGGTGTCCAAGTGGAGTCCTGTGATCGACAGGGACGACTACGAGACCATCTTCAGGGCCGTCAAGGAGCGTATGGATTCCGGTGAGGCGAACCAGGTCGAGTTGACGTTCCCGCTCCGAGCAGCGTTCACCGGGAGGCCGGACATCTTCTACAACGATCTCGTCTGTGCCCAACGCCCCGGTTACGCATCGCACATCTGGCACGACGACGTACACGTTCTGTCGGTGTCTCCGGAGCGGTTCTTCTCCGCTGACGATGGCGTCGTGACGGTCCAGCCGATGAAGGGGATGGCACCGAGAGGGAGGTGGCTCGCAGAGGACGACATGTACAGAGACGCTCTCGCATCCTCGGGGGAGGACCGGTCGGACAATCGAACGATCGTCGATCTAGCATCGAGGGATCTCTCGCAGATCGCGATACCGGGCACCGTGGAGGTGTGCGACCTCTTCAACATCGAACAGTTCAGGACCGGCTGGCAGATGAGTTCGACGATCGTAGCGTCGACCAGACAGGGCACGGGGCTCCTCGATGTGTTCGATGCGCTGTTCCCGAGTGGATCGGTCACGGGTGAGCCGAAGGATCGGTCCATGGAGATCATCGCGGAACTCGAGCCATCGCCACGGGGCATCTACTGCGGAACGATCGGTTACATCCCACCCGGTGACGGGCTCGATGGCGCGTCGTTCAACGTGGCGATCAGGACGGTCGAAGTAGATGAAGCAGAAGGTGTTGCGACCTACGGTGTGGGGGCGGCGATCACGAGGAACTCGACCGTGGACGAGGAGTTCGATGAGGCGGTCACGACGTCTGAGGTTCTCCGTTTCAACGTATCCCCGCTCGAACTCATCGAGGTCATTCGCTGGGACGATGGTTGGCTCTGGTTGGATGACCATCTCGATCGCATGGAACGCAGTGCCACGTACTGGGGTTTCAAGATCGACCGCTACGACGTCATCGAGATGCTCGATGACGTGGCTCGGTCGTGTTCAGGCCCGACGTTGATGCGCGTCGTGGCTCAACCAGACGGATCCGTGCTCGTGTCGACCGAGCCGACACACGAACGTTGGTCTCCCGGTCCGGGACCATCGTCTGATCCCGTGTTGCTGGCTCTCGACCTCGAACCGATCGATAGTCGCAACCCGCGCATCTTTCACAAGACGTCAGACCGTCGATCGTTCGCCGTTCGCTGCGAGCGTCATCCAGGATGTGACGACGTGTTGCTCATCAACCGCCGTGGGCAGGTCACGGAGTCGACGGTTGCCAACGTTGCGTTTCGCATAGATGAACGATGGGTCACACCCCCGGTGGCTGATGGCCTTCTCGCCGGTGTGATGCGCAACCGTCTCATCTCTTCGGGCATGCTCGTGGAACGATCGGTGAGCATTCGTGAGGCACTCGACGCGCAGGTCGTCGCTCTCATTTCATCTGTACACGGCTGGCGGCCTGCCCTCCTCATCGAGCACTCCTGAACCGGCTCCGCACGCCCTCGTCTCGGAGTGTTTCCTCACTCCGTGGGCAGGAAAGTCTCCGTTGTGTCCCAGAGCGCCTCGATGCGGTAGACGCGAACTGTTGCCTCGTCGTGGAGGTCTGCTGCGACCTGGGCGACCAAGAGTTCAGCCATGGCGACGGCGGGTACCGAACTGTCGAAGGGGCCGATCGCCGGGACGGTCAGTTCGCACCATGTCGTTGCGAGGGCAGTGAGGGGTGACAGGGGGCCGTCGGTGATCGCGACCATCTCAACGCCGATGCCGGCGAGGATGCGTGCGGTGCGTACGGCCTCAGCGCGGTAGCGGGAGAAGTCGAAGGCCACGCCGGCGTCGCCTTCTCGTGCGCTGGCAAGGGCGACGGGCACGGTTGCCCCTTCGAGGAGGTGCACGTTCGGTCGGATCATGCTCAGGCCGCTGAAGAGTGTGTAGGCGCCCGCCCTCGAAGTCTCGCCGGTCACGATCCACACTGCACGGGCACGCACGAGGGGAGCGGCGAGAGAGGAGAGTCGTCCATCCTCGATAGCAGCGAATACGGATACGATGGCCAGGTCGATCGCTGCCTTGACGGCCGCGTTGGTGGACCCATCGTGGCGGATCCTCTGGCTCGGCCGGGTCACCTGTTCAGCGACGGTCTCTCGAACCGATGCCTGGAGCTCGCTGTACCCGCCGAATCCGAGTTTGTGTGCGAACCGCACGATCGACGGTCGGCTCGTACCGACGTGGGATGCGAGGTCCGATACGGTCCCGAAGGCAAGGAGGGTCGGTTCCGCGAGGACCGCCTCCGCGATGCGCCGCTCCGTCGGCGTCAGTCGGTCTGCCGCAGCAGCGATGAGTTGCGGTGTCGTAGCTCGTGTGTCCATTGTGTTACAGTAACACGCGGAACATATTCATTGCGTTACATCAGTTGAGTCCGTCAGATCACAGGCGAATCGAGGTTGGAAGTGGCCACAGCGAGCAAGTACGTGCCATCGGCGAGGGAGCAGGCGTTCCTCGATCAGGTGGAGAACCCCAAGTACGACCGGCAGATCATCAACGGGCTCAACCCGTTCTTCGAGGACCGGGCCCCCGATGACATGGCCGATTTCTACTCGCGCGACGAGATCGCA
>JAJRYI010000238.1 GCA_024275815.1 Actinomycetes bacterium
GCCTCGGTAGCCAGCTGGACCGCCCGTTCGAGCGGTTCGTCCGCCTTGATCGCGACGATGTCCGTGCGTGGGACCATGACCTCCTCGGCGGTCCGGTCTCCGAGTCGAAACGCCCGTTCGATCAGCAAGCGGTCGATCTCGGTGATCTCCCCCTCCTCCTCCGCATCGGCTGCAAGCATCAGGAGCTCCCGCTCTGTGATCGTGGGTGCCACCGACAGTCCCTTGCCGGGGAGGTGGAGATCTGCGAACCAAACCAGGCCGCGCACGACCGGGTTGAGAACCACCGTCAGCGCCCACACCGGGTAGCTCAACCCGAGCGCTACCTGGGTCGGATGTCGAAATGCGTAGGTCTTGGGGATTGCCTCGGTGTAGACGAAGAGGAGAAACGTCAAGACGACCGAGGCAACGGCAACACCGATGTTCGAGAACCATCTTTCCGCGAGCACTCCTGTCACCGTTGCAGCACCGATCTGGGCGAGGAGCACGGCGAGAAGAACCGCGTTGATCACCTGGGGGAGGTCGTCGAGTAGGCGTGCGAGCCTTCTTGCCCGTACGTCTCCATCCTCGGCAAGGGCCTCCACCCGGATGTCGGAGACCCGGGCGAGAGACATCTCGGCTGCGGCAAGGACCATCGCAACGAGGAAGAAGGCTGTCCAGGAGCCGATCAGGGGCCACTCGCTGCTGATATCCATCGTCTCTCAGTATGAAGCATGCGCGGAGCAAAGCACACTGGTATGTGATCCCTGCGTTGTACGTACCTGCATTCCATCGGCTACTCGATCCTTGTAGGATCGCTCCACGCAACGGGAAGGGTCCCCATGGGTGACACCGTCAAATACCTGCTCGACGAGTCGGAGATGCCCACACAGTGGTACAACATCATCCCCGATCTGCCCCAGCCCCCTCCTCCTCCGCTCCACCCGGGGACCCACGAGCCGATCGGGCCGGACGATCTGGCACCTCTCTTCCCGATGGCGTTGATCATGCAGGAAGTCAGCACCGAGAGCTACATCGACATCCCCGATGAGGTGCTCGACATCTACCGTCTCTGGCGACCGTCCCCCCTGTACCGGGCCCGCCGCCTCGAGAAGGCGCTCGATACGCCGGCACGGATCTACTACAAGTACGAGGGTGTGAGTCCCGCCGGATCGCACAAACCCAACACGGCGGTCCCCCAGGCGTACTACAACGCTCAAGAGGGGGTGACGAACCTCACCACCGAGACCGGGGCGGGGCAGTGGGGCAGTGCCCTTGCCTTCGCCTGTGGCCTCTTCGGGATCGACTGTGAGGTCTGGCAGGTGGCGGCATCCTTCGAGCAGAAACCGTACCGCAAGTCGATGATGGAGACATGGGGTGCCACCGTGCACTCGAGTCCGTCGCCACTCACCGAGGCAGGGCGAGCGATCCTCGCTGAGGACCCCGATAGTCCCGGTTCACTCGGGATCGCGATCTCTGAGGCGGTAGAGGTCGCTGCGCAGAACGACGAGACGCGCTACGCCCTCGGCAGCGTGCTCAACCACGTCCTGTTGCATCAGACGATCATCGGAGAAGAAGCGCTGCTGCAGATGCAGATGGCAGGCGACACTCCCGATGTCATCGTCGGCTGCACCGGTGGCGGTTCCAACTTTGCAGGACTTTCGTTCCCGTTCCTTCGAGAGAAACTCGCGGGCCGGATCAACCCGACGATCAGGGCAGTCGAACCGAGCGCGTGCCCGTCTCTCACGAAGGGTGTCTACGCCTACGACTCTGGCGACACCGCAGGGATGACCCCACTGATGAAGATGCACACCCTCGGGCACGACTTCGTGCCCGATCCGATCCATGCGGGAGGACTGCGCTATCACGGAATGGCACCGTTGCTCTCGCACATCTATGAGCTTGGCCTGATCGAGGCGATCGCTATCGGCCAGACCGAGTGCTTCACCGAGGCGTTGCAGTTCGCCAGGACCGAGGGCATCATCCCGGCACCGGAGCCCACGCATGCAATCGCAGCAGCGGTTCGCGAGGCTTTGGCGTGCAAGGAGAGCGGCGAGGAGAAGGTGATCCTCACTGCCGTGTGTGGTCACGGACACTTCGACCTCGCTTCCTACGACAAGTTCCTCTCCGGAGACCTGGTCGACTTCGAGTACCCGGAGGAAAAGGTCGCAGCTGCACTCGAGCATCTCCCCACTATGGAGTAGCGGAACCCCCGTCATCAGCAACGACACTTCTGCACACCTGGCAACCACGCGTATCTGAAAATACCGAGGGGCCGACCTTCCCTCTGTATCCGCGCGTGCTGTGCCCGACCAGGGAGGTCCCATGCAAACCGGGTGATCTTCCTCTAAGCTCGCCCGCTACGACGAGGAGACCCAACATGTTCACGCTCCTGCAACGCCGTGGTATCACCGCGATCGTCTTCGCTCTCGTAGCAGCCGCCTGCTCGAGTACGGCGAGCGACACCGCCGAGACGACTACCACCACAACCACTGGGACGACAA
>JAJRYI010000239.1 GCA_024275815.1 Actinomycetes bacterium
GCGAGCCTGCGAGCCCGGTACGGCACAGACCCGGGAACGAATGAACCTGCTGATCCAGGTTGGTCGGAGGGCCGGCTCGGGCCTTCTACTCCGTGCCGTCCCACAACGATTCGTCGACCCGCCACTGCGGGGCCTGTCCCCACTGCTCTTCGTAGACGACCTCATGGACCGGGGCGCGCTTGGCGAGACCCCAGCGACCGAGGGGGTATCCACACGGGATGGCGGCCGCGTTCTGCCAGCCCTTGTCGAGTGGCACTCCCAGGAGCTCGGCGACCTCTTTGGATTTGAAGATCCCGAGGACGGTCGTCAGCGTCGTCCCGATCCCGTGGCCACGAGCCGCGAGCATCAGGCTCCACACCCCAGGGTAGATCGATGCCCCCGATGGATCGTTACGCGAGTACGGCAATACGACGAGCGGTACGGTTCCAAAGTTGTCCGCGAGCCACTGTGCCGAGTTGAGGACACGTTTGGTCGCCTCGTCACCACTCGCCTCGGCGGCCTCCTTCTTCCCCTTGTAGAAAGTGGCGTTGAGCTCGTCCCACGCCTCGGCGTAGAGCTCCCCCAAACGGGCGATCGTATCCCGGTCGGTGACCGTCAACCATCGCCAGTTCTGGGTGTTGCCACCAGATGGTGACCGGATGGCTGCGTCGAGCATCGAGCGAACGACGTCGTCGGGTACCGGTTCAGATGAGACGCGGCGCATCGCACGCGTCGTGTACAGGGCTTCGTAGAGATCCATGGAAGCAACCTACCCTGTCGAGCGTCGGTGCACAATCGTCTGGAACATCTACGAACTCAGCGACGCCAGAACGGCGAACGCGAGAAGGTTGAGGGATGTCCACGCCACGACGACGACCACGTACCGCTTCATCCAGGTAATCCACTCGACGACACCCCTCGTCATCGCTGTGCCTGCGAGGAACCAGAGGGGCAGGCTCGTGACCACGCCGAACACGAGCACCGTGAAGCGGGTCACGTCGATGAACGAGAACGACAGGACCCAGGTCGTCGGTGCCGCGACGAGAAACAGGAAGGATGCCGCCATCGTCGCTGCGAACTCACCAACGTCCCCCGACCTTCGGAACCCGACAGAGATGGCGATCACGACGAGCGCCAGCGGATACGACAACGCAAAGACACCGCCGAGCAACGGCGAGATGGTCTGTCGTCGGGGAGCGAAAGAGACATCGTTCTTCACGATCCATCAGCGTACCGGACTGTCCCATCCTCACGCCACGGCGTCGGGGTGGAGCTACCATCTGTGCCAGGAGGTCACATGCCAGATCGACTCGATTCCAACGCCGTCAAGATCATCGAGATCATGGGCGTTTCAACGAAGAGCTACGAGGACGCCCTCGACCACGCCGTTGCCAAGGCAGCCGAGAGCATCAACGGGATAATGAACGTCGAGGTCACCAAGCAGACAGCTTCGGTACGTGATGGCAAGGTCACCCGGTACGAGATCACGGTGAAGCTGTCCTTCATCGTGAGGTAGGCCGACCCAGGCCGCTTCACTGCGCTGCGACATCCTCCAGCGCACGCCCGACATAGATGGGGATCATCCGTTTTCGATACCGAGACGTGAGATCCGTGTTGTTGAATGGACGGGCGAACTTACGAGCAGCCTCGGATACCTCAGCGATCACCTCCGAATCGAGTCGACGGCCAACGAGGATGGCCTCGGCTTCACGAACACGCAGGGGTGCCGAGGCGACCGATCCGAGGACGACCCGCCCCGCAGTGCACACACCGCCTGTGTCGAACGCGAGCGCAACACCAACACCGAGGATCGGGAAGTCGATGCTCCCCCGACGACGCAGCTTCCGGTAGCTCGCCCGCACACCCGATGGTCGTGGCACGACGATCTCGGTGAGGATCTCATCGGATGCCTTCGTGAGGTACGCCATACCATCGTTGCGGTAGAGGTCCTCGACGTCGATCGAACGCTGACCGTCGGGACCCACCAGGTTCACACTCGCACCGAACGCTACGAGTATCGGAGCGAGGTCGGAGCTGCTCACCGCCCAGCACTCCTTCTTCGCCGGAGCAACCCAGCACATCTCCCCACCGGCCTTGAGGCAGGGCTCGGCAGCCTGGCGCCACGTGTCGGGAACGTTCAGCCAGTTACACCGCGTGTCGACACAGAGGTTCCCCCCGATCGTCCCCTGGTTACGTATCTGTGGCGATGCGATGGCGAGCGCTGCCTCTCTCACCGCTGCCGGGACCCGGGGGTTCTCTGCGACCGCGGCCAGGGTCGTCAACGCTCCGATGCGCAGCGATCCATCGGGGTCGACGTCTACTCCGTGGAGTTCGTCGATTCGCCGCAGAGAGACCACGGTGTGGGCATCGGGGTACTGGCGTCGCTTGAGGTTTGGAATCAGGTCGGTGCCACCAGCAAAGAGCAGTGCACCATCGTCGGCAAGGAGTGCCACTGCCTCGACGATCGTCTCGGGGGAGGCATGGCGAAGGGGAGGGAGACGCAGCATCAGGACCCCACCCCTTCGGGCGGCGGGTCGACCCGCATGGGAGACCGGAAGGTGTAGCCGGGGAGGGTCGTCGGCCCGATCCTGCCCGGCCCGCCCTTGGCGAGATCGTCGAGAGCCGAAAGGACCTTGTCGGGCCGCAACGGCACCTCATCGATACGAACACCGAGGGCGTCATAGACGGCGTTCACGACCGCTGGGATGACCGGGAGAAGTGGGCCCTGGCCAACCTCCTTGGCCCCGAACGGCCCCTCCGCGTCGAGCGACTCGACGATGATGGACTCGACGTCGGGCATCTCGAGGACGGTCGGGATCTTGTAGTCGAGAAGGGATGGCCCGTCGTGCAGCCCTCCCCGGAACGCCTGTTCCTCCATGAGCACCTCACCGAGAGCCATGTGGACGCTGCCCTCGATCTGACCCCGAACCAGCAGTGGGTTGATCGCACGGCCCACGTCGTGGGCGAGCCAGACCTTCTCGACCGAGACCCACCCTGTGTCGGGATCACAGTCGACCTGTGCAACGGCGGCGGAGTACGAGTACGCAGGCGAGGGGCCCACACCGGCACCGCGGTAGTCGCCCTTGATGTCCTTGGGTGGCTTGTACGTCCCCGTCGTCACGAGAAGGCCCCATCTCGCCTCGGCGATCCTCACAGCCTCGGCCCAGGGGATCTCACGATCGCCTGCGAGCACAACGCCTCTCCCGAGGGAGACGGCGTCGAGATCGACGTCGAGTTCGTCCGCCACACCGGACAGGACCATGTCGGCGAGCTTGAGCGCGGCTTCGAGTGCCGCGTTCCCTGCCATGAACGTCACCCGACTCGAGTAGGAACCGAGGTCGACAGGAGTGAGGTCGGTGTCGGCGGTGATGAGGACCAGTTCCGACGGATCCAACCCCAGTACCTCGCCGACGACGGTTGCGAGCATCGTCGTCGATCCCTGACCACAGTCCGCAGCCATCGAGAACACGGTCACGCCACCACCACGATCGACCTTGATCATCACCTCGGATTGGGGCATGTCGTTGAAGTAGATCGGCAGCCCGGCTCCCGACATGTACGCGCCGACCGCCAGGCCGATACCCTGCCCGGACGGCAAGCCCCGATGCCTGCTCGTGAACCCGGAGGCGTCGGTGACACGATCGATGCACTCGTCGAGCCCACAGCTGGTGATCCTGAGGTGATTGACCGTCGTCGTGAAAGGTTCGACGAGGTTCCGCTTCCTGATCGTCAC
>JAJRYI010000240.1 GCA_024275815.1 Actinomycetes bacterium
GTCGAAGTTGCCGGAGTCCACGATGATGCCACCGATCGACGTCCCGTGGCCACCGATCCACTTCGTCGCCGACGCCACGACGATGTCTGCTCCCTGGTCGATCGGTCGGCTGATGTATCCGGCTGCACCGAACGTGTTGTCCACGACGAGGGGTACTCCGACGTCGTGGGCGAGGCATGCGAATGCCTCGATGTCGGGGACGTTGAACCGCGGGTTCCCGATGGACTCCAGGTAGATCGCTTTCGTCCGATCGTCGATCCTGCGTGCGAACTCGTCGGGATCGTCGCCTGCAACGAACCGCACGTTGATGCCGAGGCGTTTGAAGGCGACCTTGAACTGGTTGTACGTCCCCCCGTAGAGGGACGATGTCGAGACGATGTTGTCGCCTGCCTCAGCGAGCGTCGTGAGTGCGGTGAACTGTGCCGCCTGCCCGCTCGCCGTGGCGACCGCTGCAACGCCTCCTTCGAGCGCAGCGATGCGTCGCTCGAACACGTCGGTGGTCGGGTTCATGATCCTCGTGTAGATGTTGCCGAACTCCTCGAGCGCGAAGAGACGTGCGCCGTGGTCCGAGTCGTCGAACGTGTACGACGTCGTCTGGTAGATCGGTACCGCTCGGGCGTTCGTGCCCGGTGCGGGTTCTTGCCCTGCATGGATCTGCAGGGTCTCGTATCGGTAGTCCTTCGTCATGGCATCCTCCCGGATCGCCGAAGGCTGTTCGGGTAGACGGTGAGGGAGTTGACAAAGAAAAAGGACCCGCTCCGGTTACCCGTGCAGATCCTTCGTGTGGTGTGTGTGGTGTTGCTACGCGACCGATCTGCATGGCTGTGACATCGCCATACACATCATCTCGCGGGTTCTTGCAACGTTCATGAACCAGAACTGTATGGAGCGTTCGGGGCTATGTCAACCTGAGACTCTCTGGCTCAAGCGTCGTCTCGAGAAGAGGCACCGGACACGGGATCTTGCGGATACCCGATCGTTGCGAGAGCGGTCGCGATCTCGTCGAAGATGACGGGGTCGTCGACCGTTGCAGGCATCGTCCAGGGTTCGTCGTTGGCGATCCTGGCGATCGTCCCGCGTAGGATCTTGCCGGAGCGGGTCTTGGGAAGGCGTTGGACGACAACCGCGGACTTGAACGCGGCGACGGGGCCGATCTGGTCGCGAACTGCAGCCACGACGTCGCTCACCACCTCGTCGTTGCTGTGCTCGACGCCCACCTGGAGCACGAGGAAGCCGATGGGGAGCTGGCCCTTCAGTTCGTCTGCTACCCCCACCACGGCGCACTCGGCGACGTCGGGGTGCGCTGTGAGGACCTCCTCGAGTGCTCCACTCGATAGCCGGTGGCCGGCAACGTTGATGATGTCGTCGGTACGCGACATGACGAAGAGATATCCGTCTTCGTCGATGTACCCGGCGTCGGCGGTCTCGTAGTAGCCGGGGAAGGCCGACAGGTAGGTGTCGACGAAGCGATCCTCGGCGTTCCACAGGTTCGGGAGGGCCGAAGGCGGCATCGGCA
>JAJRYI010000241.1 GCA_024275815.1 Actinomycetes bacterium
AGGCTCGGTGACGACGCGCGGCTGTTCCCCGAGCGATGTCAGGGCGTTGACGACGGACACGAGGTTCCCCGCACCGTGATCGATGATCGCGATGGTGCTCACAGCACGCCCTTGGTGGATGGAATCCCGATACGGCGGGGATCGAGCTCACACGCAACCCGCATCGAGCGGGCGAGCGCCTTGAACGAGGCCTCAGCGATGTGGTGGTCGTTGCGGCCCGTCGCTGTGAGGTGCAGCGTCATGCGGGCACTCGCAGCGAACGCTTCGAGGGCGTGCGGGATCATCTGTGTGCCGAGGGCACCGATAGACGGAGCGATGAACGGCAGGTCTAGCACCGTGTAGGCACGTCCACCGAGATCGATGGCTGCGATCGCGATCGACTCGTCCATCACCAAGCGCGTATCGGCGAAACGGGTGATGCCGGAGCGGTCCCCGAGCGCCTCATCGAAGGCTTGCCCGAGGGCGATGGCCGTGTCCTCGACCGTGTGGTGCTCATCGATGTACAGGTCACCCTCGGTCGCGATCTCGAGATCGAACAGGCCGTGCATCCCGAACGAGGTGAGGAGGTGGTCGTACATTCCGACGCCGGTCGTGACCTTCGTCACTCCGGTGCCGTCGAGGTCGAGCACGACGCGGATGTTCGTCTCGCTCGTGGTTCTCGTGATCGTTGCTTTGCGGGTCATTGGGGCACCTCGTCGAGAGTCGTTGTGAGTCGGACGTCGACGCAGGCAGCGTGGGCACCGAGGCCCTCACTGTCGGCCAGCGTCCTGATCGTCGGGGCGAGCCTCTCGAGGCCCTCCCTCGTCAGTTCCTGAACTTGACGCCACGATCCGAAGTCCTCCGTGGACAGCGGTCCGTAGGCGCCGGCAAGCCCACCGGTCGGCAGGACGTGGTTGGCGCCCGTGGCGTAGTCGCCCGCAGATTCGGGGGTCCACCGTCCAACGAACACCGAACCTGCAGCCGTCAACTCCTCTGCGTCTGCGCTTGCGGACCCGGTGAGGATCGAGACGTGCTCGGGTGCCCACTCGTTGGTGAATGCGAGCGCTTCGTCCCGGTCCGGGGCGATCACGACGAGGCCGTGATCCACGAGTGCGCTGCGCACGATGTCCTGACGGTCCAACCGGTCGAGCTGGATGCCGACTTCGGTGAGGACGTCGCGGGCCTTGGCGGGATCGTGCGTCACGAGCATCACGATGGAGTCGGATCCGTGTTCGGCCTGACACAGCAGGTCCGCAGCGGCGATGGCGGGGTCGCTTGTCTCATCGACGATCACGGCGGCCTCACTCGGACCTGCAGGCAGATCGATACCGACGGTCCCGTAGACGGCGAGTTTCGCTGCCGTGACCCACATTCCACCCGGGCCAACGATCTTGTCGACCCGGCGGATGGTCTCGGTGCCGTAGGTCAACGCCCCGATCGCCTGTGCGCCGCCGGTGGCGTACACCTCGGTGATCCCGAGCATGTGCGCTGCGGCGAGCACGGCCGGATCGACCGTCCCCGACGCTGAGGCCGGGCATACGATGACGACCTCCGAGACACCTGCCACCTGGGCGGGGATCGCCCCCATCAGGAGCGAGGACGGGTACGTGGCGCCTCCCCCGGGGACGTACACCCCGACACGGCGCATCGGTGTCCATCGGCGTGAGACGACGACGCCCGGTGTCGGTTCGATGCGCTGATCCTGGGGGAGTTGCTGGGTGTGAACGGAGCGCACAGCCTCAGCCGCCGCTTCGAGTGCAGTGATGAGCTCGGGTGATGCCTGTGTGTAGGCCTCGGCGATCTCGGTCTCGCTCACCAAGAGCACACCGGTGGGGGTGCCGCCCCCGTACCGCTCGTTGAGCAACCTGAGTGCAGCGTCACCTCCGTCACGGACCTGGTTGACGATCGCCGTTGCCTGGGTCCGGACGGACTCGTCGGGTACGGCCGAACGTGTGAGGAGCCGGGCGCGGGCGTCGTCGTCGATATCTGCCAGATCGATGAGGTCTATCGGGACGGTCACGGGATCATCTGCTGGATCGGGAGGACGAGGATCGCCGAAGCGCCGGCTTCCTCGAGTTCAGGGAGCACCTTCCACATCTCGTCGGCATCGACGACCGACGCGACCGAGTACATGCCGTCGTGGGTGAGGGGAACGATCGTCGGGGCTTCTGCACCCGGGATGATCTGCTCGATGGCACCGATGGCGTCGGCCGGTGCGTTCATGAGGACGTACCGTTTGCGCTTGGCGGCAACGACGGCACGCACCATCGTCGTGATCGGCGACGGATCTGCATCCGGACGCGAGATGAGGGCTGCCTGTGACTCGAGAACCGTGGCGACCGGGCGAAGCCCGTTGATCATCATCGTGCTGCCACTCGAGACGAGGTCGACGATCGCGTCGGCGATGTCGAGCTTGGGGGCGACCTCGACCGAGCCCTTCAGGGCGACCGTGGTGACGTCGATCCCCTTGTCTGTGAAGAAGTCACAGACCGTCACCGGGTGCGACGTCGCGACCCGCAGACCCTCGAACTCCTCGATCGAGGTGATGGGGGACGACTCGTCGACTGCTGCGGTGAGCCGGCAACGTCCGAAGCCGAGTTCCATCACCACCCGGGTTTCGACACCTGCCTCCGTGACGAGGTCGAGACCGGTGATCCCGAACTGAGCGACGTTGTCGTGCACGAGTTCCGGGATGTCGTCGGCTCGTACGAAGAGGACCTCGACGGGCATGTTGCGGGCCGGTACCGACAGTGCCCGTGAGGACGTCTCGAAGACGAGTCCTGCTTTGCGCAGGAGATCCACGGACGGGTCGGACAGTCGCCCCTTGTTGGGGATGGCTATGCGGGTTGTATCGGTCATGATCGTGGTTCCTGTTCGATTCCGAGACGGGTGAGCGCCTCTCCGTAGCCGCCGGTTCCGTTGCGCAGCCAGTCGTTGATTCGTGTGATCGTTGCAGTCGAGACGCCGGTCTCGTCGTGGATAGCGCGGTACGGGGTACCTGCGGTGAGGTGGCGCACCACCGCCCATCTCGACGTCATCTCCTCGAGTTCTCTCCTCGTACAGAGGTCCCTGAGGAACCGTTCCGCCGCACCACGGTCGGGGAGTGTCACGAACGCGTCGAGG
>JAJRYI010000242.1 GCA_024275815.1 Actinomycetes bacterium
CCGGGCTCGCAGGCTCGCGGTCCCCCCTCGCTCGCAGACTCGCTTGTCCCCCCTGAAGGGGGGACGGAGGACTCGGAAGTGTCGAGACAGATACGACCTCGCGGATCGAGGTTCAAGGAGGACGGCGGTATGGTCCCGGGCATGGTGAGCGATACGACGATGCGGTATCTCGAACGGATCGGGTTGTCCGAGACGCCGTCTCTCGATGTTCCTGGACTCGAGGCGCTCCAGCGTGCCCACATGACCGCGGTGCCGTTCGAGAACCTCGATGTGTTCGCACGCCGGGGCGTCGAAACCGGGCTCGACTGGTCCATCCCCAAGATCGTCGATCGTCACCGGGGTGGGTGGTGCTTCGAGCTCAACGGTGCGTTCTCCGCCATGCTCGAAGACGTCGGGTTCGGGGTGAGGCGCCTCGGAGCAACTGTCCTGCTGCCCAACTCGGCGAACGATCCGAGCCACCTCGCGCTCGAAGTCGATCTCGGTGATGCCTACCTCGTCGACGTCGGTTTCGGTGACAGCTTCATCCGACCGCTGCTCCTCGACCACGACGAAGTCCAGGACGGCGGCTCGGGCCGGTTCGTCATCGAGCGCGATGGTGACGAACACACGTTGTGCCGCGTCGGTGAGGACGACACGAGGGAGGGCCTGTACCGTTTCGAGCGCACCGGGTGGGACTTCGCCGACTTCGACGACGCGTCTCATCGACTCCAGACGGTCCCGGGACTCTCGTGGACCCGGGCCCGGTTCGCTACCCGGCTCCTCGATGGTGGACCGGATCGTGTGACGCTCCTCGAGGACCGCATCAGGTTCCGTCGTAACGGTGAATGGACAGAGGAGCCGGTCTCCCCCGAGGATTGGGAATCGGAGCTCTTCCGCTGGTTCGAGATGACCCCGTAGGGAGACACCTGAAACCTGGCTACTTGATGACCACTGCCGCTCCGGTCTGGACGTCCCAGAGGGAGCGGTAGATGCCGTCGGCGGCGATGAGCTCATCGTGGCTGCCGTGCTCCACCATCTTGCCGCCGTCGATGACGTAGATCGTGTCTGCGTTGCGGATCGTCGAGAGCCGGTGGGCAACGACGATCATCGTCTTGTTGTGGCTGATACGGGCGAGCGATCTCTGGATCGCCGCCTCCGTCTCGTTGTCCACCGCCGACGTCGCTTCATCGAGGATGAGGATGGGGCATTCGGTGAGCAGGGCTCTCGCCAGCGAGAGGCGCTGTCGCTGGCCTCCCGAGAGCTTCTGACCGCGTTCACCGATGATGGTGTCGTAACCGTTCGGGAGCGATTCGATGAAGTCGTGTGCCTCTGCTCTCTGGGCAGCGTCGAGGATCTGTTCCCGGGACGCGTTCGGCACCCCGTAAGCCACGTTCTCGGTGACGGTCCCGTGGAAGAGGAAGACGTCCTGGCTGACGAGGGCCATCGAGTCTCGCAGGTCGCGCTGGGTGATGTCTCGCAGGTCGACGCCGTCGAGGAGGACCGCGCCCGTCGTCGGGTCGTAGAAGCGCAGGATCAACTTGATGAGTGTCGTCTTGCCAGATCCGGTCGATCCGACGAACGCCGTGGTCTGGGAGGGCTCGATGGCCAGGGTGACGTCGTGTAGCGCCTGGAAGCCGTTGTCGTAGGAGAACGAGACGTCCTGGAACGAGATACGACCCGACACCGCGCTCGGGTCGATCTCGGTCGTCCCATCGAGGATGGTCGGCTTCGTGTCGAGGACGTCGAGGATGCGGTTCGTCGACGCCATCGCCCGTTGATAGAGGTCGACGGTCTGGCCGAGGCGGGTGAGCGGCCACAGCAGACGCTGGGTGAGGAAGACGAGGACCGAGTAGAGCCCGATGTTGAGGCTGCCGTCGAGGGCCAGGAACCCTCCCCACACGAGTGTCGCGGTGAATCCGATGAGGATGGCGACACGGATCAGTGGTGTGAACGCAGAGGAAAGCTTGATCGCAGACTCGTTCGCCGAGCGGTACCGGTCCGAGGCCTTCGTGATGCGCTCCACTTCGCGGTCTTCGGCGGTGAAGGCCTTGATCGTCGAGATGCCCCCGATGTTGTTCGACAGTTGCGCGTTGATCGCTGCTGCCTCGTCGCGCACGACGGCGTACCGGGGTTCGATCCGCTTCTGGAAGCGCAGCGAGCCCCACAAGATGACGGGGATCGGGAGGAAAGCGAGCCATGCGATCGATGGTGCGATGATGAAGAACGTCGCACCGATGAGGATCACCGTCGTCAGTAACTGGATGACCTCGTTCGCTCCGATGTCGAGGAACCGCTCGAGCTGGTTGACATCGTCGTTCATCACGGCCATCAGGTCGCCTGTGGAGCGATCCTCGAAGTATGCGACGTCGAGTTGCTGAATGTGCTGGTACGTGTCGATGCGCAGATCATGCTGGATGGACTGTGCGAGGTTCCGCCACGCGACACCGTAGAGATACTCGAAGATCGACTCGAGGCCCCAGATCACGAACGTGACGGCAGCAATAGCGAGGATCTGCGTCTTGGGATCTGGCATCCCGAGCCTGCCGAGGAAGCTGTCCGATCCGTTGGCGACGACATCGACTGCCAGCCCGATGAGGAACGGAGGTGCGATATCGACCGCCTTGTTGAGGAACGACCAGATACTCGCGAGGATGATCCTGTGGCGGTACCCGGACGCGTACGTCCAGAGACGTCTGAGGGGCGCAGTGTGTGTCGGCATGACGACGAGGCTAGCTGTGCCGGCCCGGGCGGAAGAACCCTACGGCGCCTTGCCGATGCGGATCTCGATCGCATCGCTCGGCCCGACGGGTGCCCCGGGGAGCGGACTCGTCGAGACCACGAGATCGTACGAGGCAGGGTTCGACACGGTGATGTCGACGAAACTCCAGGTGATCTCGAACCCGACCAGGTCTCTGAAGTTCCTGAGGCTCTAGGACGCCTCACCTCTCGTCAGGCCACGAAGGTCGACCATGGCGATCTCGGGCGGGATCCCGCTCGACACCTCGACGGTGATGGTCGAACCCTGGCGCAGCTTGACCCCCGGTCCGGGGATGATGCCGATGAGTGTCCCCTGTGGGAGCGTACTGGGCACCTCCTCGATGGCCCCTGCAAGCCCGACCGCGTACAGGGCATCGATCGTCTCGTTCGTCGAGAGTTCCAGGCGCGGAACGGTCGCGTACGGCGTCTGGCGGTAGACGTTGGCTCCGGGAGGATCCTCGGGGAAGTCACGGACGGTCATGTCCTTCGTGGCGTAGGTCATGAACTGTTGCCAGATGGGTGCTGCGAGGGTCCCGCCGTACGCCCTGCGGTAGTACTGCTCCTCACCGGTGAGGTCGTTCCAGACGGTGAAGTCCTCGAGCGGGTTGTTGTTGTCCGCGTAGCCGACCCAGACGCTCGTCGTCATCTGTGGGATGAAACCCACGAACCAGACGTCGGCAGAGTCCGTTGCGGTACCCGTCTTACCGGCCTGCGGACGGCCGATTTCGGCTCTGCGAGCGGTTCCGTTCGAAACGACCTTCTTCATCGCCCCGACGACGGCTGCTGCGATCTGGTCGGACAGCACCTGTCGAGGTTCCGTCGTATGTTCATACAGGACGGTGCCATCTTGATCGGTGATCCTCTGAATGAGATACGGCTCGACCCGGCTCCCGAAGTTGGCGAGCGTCGAGAACGCTGCTGCCATCTGGAGCGGGGGAACGCCCTGGGCGCCGAGGGTGATCGATGGGAGCGGCAGGAGCGGTTGGGTGATCCCCAGACGGTGCGCCATCTCGACGACAGGCTCGGGCCCGATCGTGTCGATGAGTCGTGCATAGACGGTGTTGACCGAGTTGTAGGTTGCAGATTCAAGCGTGCGGAGGCCCTTGGGCGCCGAACCTCCTGCGTTGTGGACGGTCCAGATGTTCCCCTCGCTCGAACACGTACTATCACACTCGATGATGGCAGGGGAGGAATCGTCCCAGTAGGACCCGAGCGTGACGGGGACGCCATCTCTGGTCCCCGACTCGAGAGCGGCAGCGAGGGTGAATGGCTTGAAAGCGGATCCGACCTGTCTGGCACCCTGTGCGGCGAGATCGTAGGGCCGCTGCCCGGACTCGATGTCGTTACCGAAATCGAGACCCGATGCGAGCACACGGATCGCGCCGGTCCTGTTGTCGATGCTGGCGATCGCCCCCGTGGGCCCCTCGGCTCCTCGCTGGAACCACGCCCGCAGGATCCTGTCCGCCTCACGTTGGAGGTCCATATCGAGGGTGATGTCGATGGTGAGGCCACCGCCACCGTCGCAATCCGTGACCGCAGCAGGGCAACCGAAGAGGGCGCGCTTGCGCTCGGAGGGAGTCTCACCGAGTCCGTACTTGCTCGACTTCAAGAGCTGTTGGCGAACGGCGATCATGACCTGGGGGGAGAGCGGGTCGACCCGTTGCTGGTCGATGACACCGAGTGGCTCGGCCTTCGCCTTCGCTCCGTCTGCGGGAAGGATGTATCCGTTTGCAACCATGCGATCGATCGTTCGGTTGCGGGCAGCGAGGGCGTTGTCCGGGTTGAAGCGCGGGTGGTAGAACGTCGGGTTCCTGATCGGCACCGGAAGGAGCGCAGCCTCGGCGATCGTCAGCTCCTCGAGATCCTTTCCGAAGTACTCGTTCGCTGCAGCACGGATGCCGTAGGCGTTCGAACCGAAGAAGACGGAGTTCGCCCAGAACTCGAGGATCTGGTCCTTGGTGTAGCGGCGTTCCACTTCGGCGGCGATCGCGGCTTCGCAGATCTTTCGTTCGATCGTGTAGGCGTCGGAGAGGAAGTTCTGCTTGACGACCTGCTGGGTGATCGTCGATCCGCCGCCGGCGAAGTTCCCCGTCAGCTTGCCGATCGCTGCCCGCCCGATCGCAGAGAAGTCGATCCCCTCATGCTCGTAGAAGGCCTTGTCCTCAGCCGACAGCAGGGCGGCGACGACGAGGTCGGGCGTTTCATCGAGCGTGACGGGCATCGAGTTGCGCTCCGTCAACTGCCCGAGGACCACGCCGTCTGCCGTGCGGACCGTCGAGAGCGACGACAGGTCGGGGAACTCGAGGTCGTACGCGGTGGTGTCACAGAGGTACCTGTCGGCAACGGTTTCGACCGTGCCGAACGCCGAGTTGGCTCCAAGGAAGCTGAAGAGACCGATCCAGGTCGCGCCGACAACGGCGATCACCGCGAGGCCGATCAGGGCCGGGAGGCGTCGCCTTCTCCGCTCAGAGCGTTCAACGGTGCGGATCTCAGGTTCCATCGGGTCCTCGACGTCGGGCTGTCGTTGTACTATCGGCAGCGAAATGAGCTTAGGAACGGACTTCAGATAGCTGATGGACCTCGCACCATGACCAACAACGACGGTGTCTACCGACCCGAAGATCTCGACGGCTGGGATCCGGGAACCCAGCTCGGGGAGCCCGGCGGGTACCCGTTCACTCGCGGGCCGTACCCATCGATGTACCGGGGCAGGTTGTGGACGATGCGCCAGTACGCGGGGTTCGGGAACGCTGCGGCGACGAACCACCGGTTCCGATCGCTCCTCGACGCGGGCCAGACCGGGTTGTCGGTGGCGTTCGATCTGCCGACACAGATGGGCCTGGACTCAGACGACCCGCTCGCGGCAGGGGAGGTGGGCAAGGTCGGCGTCGCCATCGATTCGCTCGACGACATGCGGGTCCTCTTCGATCAGATCCCCCTCGGTGAGGTCTCGACGTCCATGACGATCAACTCCACGGCGTCCGTGCTCTTGCTGCTGTACCAGATCGTTGCCGAGGAACAGGGAGCCGACGCGGCGTCGTTGCGTGGGACGATCCAGAACGACATCTTGAAGGAGTACATCGCTCGGGGGACGTACATCTATCCGGCGGAGCCCTCGATGCGGGTCATCACCGACATCTTTGCGTACTGTGCCGCTGAGATGGAGAACTGGAACACCATCTCGATCTCGGGGTACCACATTCGAGAGGCAGGCTCGACGGCGGCTCAGGAGGTGGCGTTCACGATCGCCAACGGCCTGGCGTATGTGGAGGCGGCGCGTGCGGCAGGCCTCGACGTCGAAGAGTTCGCTCCCCGGCTGTCGTTCTTCTGGAACGCACACAACGACCTGTTCGAGGAAGCCTGCAAGTTTCGTGCCGCTCGCCGATTGTGGGCGAGGCTGATGCGCGAGCGTGTCGGTGCGACCTCACCGGCGGCATGGAAGATGCGTTTCCACACCCAGACCGCCGGGTCGACGTTGACGGCCCAACAGCCGACCAACAACGTCGTGCGCACTGCCTATCAGGCGCTTGCGGCCGTCCTCGGGGGCACGCAGTCGTTGCACACCAACTCCTACGACGAGGCGCTCGGTCTCCCGACGGATGAATCGGTGATGATCGCCTTGCGCACACAGCAGATCCTCGGGTACGAGTCGGGCGTATCGGGTGTCGTCGATCCACTTGCAGGCAGCTACTACATCGAGTCCCTCACGGATCGTATCGAGGCCGATGCCGTGAGCCTGATCCACAGGATCGACGAACTCGGCGGCGCCGTACGGGCGATCGAGGAGGGTTTCCCGCAGCGAGAGATCGAGGAGGCTGCCTACGAGTACGCACGGTCGGTCGACAGCGCGGACACCGTTGTCGTCGGCGTGAACCGGTTCGTTGCAGATCGCGAGG
>JAJRYI010000243.1 GCA_024275815.1 Actinomycetes bacterium
GAGGTACTCGCTGAGGGATGCTGCATGGAGCGTCGCGATCTTGGCGATACCGGCAACAGCGAGCAGGGGACGCAGCGGCTCGGGGCTACCGAGACCTGCCGGGTTCCATCCACCGGCGTACGCCGCCAGAGCGTCCCAACCGTCTGTTGGGAACGGCAGCGTGTAGCCGATCGCGGGGAATCCGTCGGACCAGATGTTGCGTGCAGACAACAGTACGAACAGGACTGCGAGAACGCCCACGACGAAGGCCGGCTGGCGGACATCGCTCCCGATCGTCTCGAGTGAGAGCCTGTCGTCCCCGGGGAGGCGGCGGCGCAGCGCAGCCATCATCTCTGCGACCAACCGTGACATCTTGACGCTTCCCCGTCGCTGGAACCGGAACAGTTCCGAGTCCGTGGCGACGTCACCTTTTCGCGCGCGCCCGCGAGCAGCGATGGTGCCGGGAAGGTGAACGACGTTCCATCCCCACGACAGCACCCAGTCGAACACGAGCCATCGACCGAGGAAGATCGACAGGATCATCTCGACGAAACCGACGAAGAAGTCGACGAGGAGCACCCAGGCGAGCGTCAGCAGGCTGTACGCCTTGATCATGGATCGAATGCGGCTCGCTTCACCTCGCCACCGTGGTCGGTCCGTGATCTCGTCATCGAGAACGACTTCGGAAGCCGGTGTGATCGCGACGACGGCCCCCTTGAGCCTGGCCCGCTGGCCGAGGTCGATGGCTGCGGCGAGTGGCGTCATCGTCTCGTCTATCCCACCGATGCCGTAGAGAAGGTCCCTGCGTACGAGCATCGAGACGCCAGATACCGCAGCGACCTCGCGCACAACGTCGTACTGACCCTGGTCACGCTCGGATCGATCGAGTCCGGTGTAGGGAACGTCGAAGACATCGGTGACGAGACCGATCGACTTCAGGACGTCGCCGTGCTCCCCGATGACCTTGGAACCGATGATCCCTGCGCCCATACGATCAGCGTCCGAGATCAACGCCATCAGAGCGTCGGGTGCCGGGGCGGCTCCCTCGCGCAGGATCCACAGATACTGGACGGATGGATCGAGTGACTCCATCAGTTCCGAGAACGACGAGACCCGTGTGACCGTCTTCGAGGACGCCGGCGTGTCGCTGCCACCGACGATGACGATGTTCGTTGGCTCGTACACTTGCCCGGCAAGGGCCGAGAACGAAGTGTCGATCCCGCCGGAGTCATCGGCGATGAGAGCAACGGTGACCGTTGCCTGGCGGGTTGGCATCATTGACATGTGAGGTGCATTCTGGGGTCATATCGGCGATACAGCAATCATCGGGTGACACTGCTCGCCGGGGGGGTCGGCGGAGCCAGGATGGCCCGCGCACTTCGCTCGGTACTCGATCCTGGCCGTCTCACCATCGTGGTGAACATCGGTGACGATACCGAACGATACGGCGTTCGTGTGTCTCCTGACCCCGATACGGTGCTCTACACCCTCGCAGGGGTTCAAGGCCCCGCCGGTTGGGGTCGACGCGACGACACGACTGGCGTGATGGAACAGCTCGAAGCGTTCGGCATCGACACGTCCTTCACACTCGGAGATGCGGACCTCGCCATGTGCCTCACACGGACCATGCGGCTCGCCGCGGGTGTCCCGCTGTCAACGATCACGATGGATCTCGCGAGAAGCCTCGGGGTGAGCGACGTCGAGATCCTCCCCGCGACCGATGATCTCCTGCGTACCTTCATCCAGATACGAGACGGCCGTTGGTTGGAGTTCCAGGAGTACTTCGTCGACCGGGGCCACGCCGACGAGGTGCAGGCCGTTGCCTACCACGGGTCCGTCGAGGCAGTACCCGCGCCGGGGGTCATCGAGGCCATCGCGTCGGCAGACACCCTGGTGCTCGCCCCGTCGAACCCTCCCCTGTCCATCTGGCCGATCCTGGCGGTCGAGGGGGTGACGGACGCGGTACGCGAACACGACAACACGGTCGCCGTCAGCCCCCTGTTCGGTGGTGCTCCGCTGAAGGGTCCCGCAGACGCGGTGATGCGCGGCATCGGGTTGTCACCGGGCACGCGAGGGATCCTCGAGGCGTACGCCGGGTATATCACGCAACTGTTCATCGATGAGCAGGATCGTGCCGACATCTCCCTGGGTCCCGAGTTCGACGTGACGGTGATCGCCGCCGACACGCGTCTGGGAGGGGCCGACCGGGGAGCGGGGTTCGCGATCAGGCTGCTCGAGGAGACGGGACGATGACCAGGGTCGAGATCTTCGGCATCGATGGAATCCCGGAGATCCAGCCCGGGGACGACCTGGTCGGGCTCATTCTCACCGCGCTCGAGGGCTGCGGTGTGACGCTGATGGCGAACGACGTCGTCGTCGTCACCCACAAGGTCGTCTCGAAGCAGGAAGGCCGCGTCGTCGAGATCCCCACCCAGGATGCGTACCGTGCACTCGTCGAGGACGAGTCTGTCAGCGTCCTGCGAAGGCGTGGCGATCTCGTCATCGCCAGGACCCGCCACGGATTCATCTGCGCCAACGCCGCCGTCGATCGGTCCAACGTCGCCGAGGGATACGCGTTACTCCTCCCCATCGACCCCGACCGTTCCGCTCACCGGATCCGGACGCTCATCTCACGATCTGCCGGCGTCGAGGTCGGTGTCGTGATCACCGACACCTTCGGTCGCCCCTGGAGGAGAGGGCTCGTGGACGTGGCCATCGGGGTGAGCGGTATCTCCCCGATCCTCGACCTCGTTGGGACCACCGACACATACGGCAACGTGCTCAACGTGACCCAGGTCGCCGTCGTCGATGAGATCGCTGCGGCAGCAGATCTCGTGATGGGGAAGGCTTCAGCGATACCGGTAGCGATCGTACGCGGCCTTTCCCTTGCTGGAGAGGGGCGCGCCGTCGACCTGGTTCGACCGGCAGATGAGGATCTGTTTCGTTGATCGACGGTATCTGAACAACCCGGGTCTCCGACTGGGAACTGTCACCTGTGAACGGTGAACTCCTTGAACCAGTCCACGGTCAGGGCGAGGCCCTCTTCGAGAGGAGTCCACGGCTCCCAACCGAGATGCTGTTGGGCAGCCGATGCATCGAGGCACGACCGAAGCTGCTCGCCCCGCCGCGCTGCGGCCATCAGCGGGGCCACGTCGCTGCCGGTCGCCTCCACGATGAGCTCGTACAGCTTCAAGACCGACGTCTCGAGTCCCGTCCCGATGTTGAGATACCGGGACCCGCCGATGCGTGCGGCCCGCACCAGTGCGTCGGCAACGTCTTCGACGAACACGAAATCTCGGGTCTGGGTCCCGTCGCCGAAGATGGTCGGTGTGCGTCCTGCCAGGAGGTCGCCGATGAAGATCGACACCACCCCTGCTTCACCGTGTGGATCCTGGCGAGGCCCAAAGACGTTGGCGAAGCCGAGCGATACGTAGTCGAGGTCGTACGTATCTCCGTAGTAACGGAAGTACTCCTCGACGATGTACTTGGACACGCCGTAGGGAGAGGCGGGACGGCGCTGCTGGGTCTCGGGCGTCGGGATGTTGAACGTATCACCGAACGTGGCTCCCCCCGACGATGCGAAGACGAACCTCTCTGCGTCGCAGTGGCGGGCAGCTTCGAGCATGTTCAGCGTACCGAGCACGTTCACCCTGGCATCGAAGACGGGGTCGGCAACCGATGCGCGCACATCGATCTGAGCTGCGAGGTGGAAGATGGTCTCGGGCCTGAAGTCACGAACGAGTCCGACCACCTCGTCCGCTGTGACATCGATCTGATGCATGGTCACGTTGCCTCGTGCCCTGGCATCTTTGAGGTTGGCGAGAGATCCCGACGAGAGTGAGTCGACGACGAGTACGTCGTGCCCATCGTCGATCAGGCGATCGACGAGGTTCGAGCCGATGAATCCGGCACCACCGGTGACTACTGAACGAGGCATGGTCACACCCTCTCTGGGAGGTGCTCGCCGAAGAACGAGAGCACACGGTCCAACGTATCTGCAGCGTAGGTGTCGTCGTACCCATCAGCGTCGTCGTCCCACCAACCTGCCGGGGCATCGGGGTACACGACGAAGGTCGTCAGTGGAAGGTCGGTGCGCCTGGTAAGCGTTGCGTCGGCGTCGGACTCCTCATCGCCCCTGCTCCCGATGTACAGCGTTGCGACGTTGGCCGACCGCAGGTCCTCCGTGACGATCTCATCGAAGGTCGTTGCCACCCCCGCAACGGCTGCTACGCCACCACCGGTGGCTGCGTGGGCTGCCGCATCGTAGATACCGCGACCGAAGGCAAGGGTGCCGTAACCCAGCTGAGCGTTCGACCAACGTCCCGTCGGATCGGAGATGAACCCGACCAGCTTCATCGCGATCGCCTGGTTGACCTCGTGATCGGCGGTCAGGTCGGGGGCGAGCGCAGCGATGGAGTGGCGGGCGAACACCCGACAGATGTTCTTCACGGCAGACGTCGGGACGGAATCGGGTCCGAACACGATCACGGTCGGCCACTGCCCGATCGCGTCGGGGCGGGCGAGGTATCCGCCGAACACATCCGGCCCTGCCGGGATGCTCGTGGAGCCGTAGATGATCTCCATCGTGCCCTCACCTGTCTGGACGGCCACAGGCCCCTCTCTTGATGCGTGACGGAGAATCTAGCGTTCCCTGTGGGTGTGCACCTCTCCGGCAGTGATAACGGTGTGTCCCAGGTCTGTGGCAACGATCAACCCGCCGTGCTCATCGATCCCGATCCCGCGCCCGGTACCTCCCTCCCACGACACGGTTCGGCCCACCGTCCAGGACCGCTCGAGGTAACGGTCACGGGGCCACGCCCCCGGCCCCCGTTCGAGGATCACGAGCAGTGCCTCGACCCAGCCCACCGCCATCTCGAGGGCGATATCGGGACCGGGGTCGTCGTCGTACACCGACCCAGCGAACTGCGGTGGCTGTGGCCACCAGAGGTTCACGCCACAACCAACGGTGACCGTCGAGCCTGCCGCTTCGACCAGGATGCCTGCGATCTTCGACCCATCGATCAAGAGATCGTTCGGCCACTTGATCAGCGATGCTCGCCCGCTCAGCGACTCGATCGTCTCGGCGAGGGCGACCGCAGTGCACAGCGTGATCAACGGCTGGTGCGGATCGGGCCAGTCACTTGGAAACGAGAACGACGAGAACACAGCGCGGTCCGGTTGCACCCACGTCCTTCCCATCCTCCCGCGCCCTGCGGTCTGTCGCTGAGCGACGACGAGGGTCGGACGGAGGTGCTCGAGATAGGTCGACCTCGCCACATCCTGCGTCGAGTTGCAGGATGCAACGCTCACGATGTCGTAGGGTGTAGCCAAAGCGGCTCTCCAAGAGTCAGACAGAACACAACACCGCCGAGCCTACCGGGAGGACCGGTGAGCACCGAGCAACGAATCGAACAACTCCGCGCACTTCGCGCGCGGGCCCTCGAGCCGGACAGCCAGCGCGCCGTCGATCGTCAGCACGACGCGGGGAAGTTGACCGCGAGAGAACGCGTCGAGGTTCTGCTCGACAAGGGTTCCTTTCAGGAGATCGACCCGTTCGTACAACACAACGCGACGAACTTCGGGATCGACAAGAAGCGGCCGCTCGGTGACGCCGTCGTCACGGGCTGGGGCACCGTCGATGGGAGGAACGTCTTCATCTTCGCCGAGGACTTCACACGCTTTGGCGGTTCCCTCGGAGAAGTCGTTGCAGACAAGATCTGCAAGGTGATGGACCTCGCGCTCGAGACCGGCACGCCGATCATCGGCCTGAAGGACTCAGGTGGAGCACGCATCCAGGAAGGGGTTCTCGGCCTCAACGGCTACGGCAAGATCTTCGAACGCAACGTGAGAGCCTCCGGTGTGATCCCACAGATCTCGGTGATCATGGGCCCATGCGCCGGCGGTGCCGTCTACTCCCCCGTCCTCACCGACTTCATCTATCAGGTCGAGGGCACCTCCCACCTGTTCATCACGGGGCCCGACGTGATCAAGACCGTGACGGGCGAAGAGGTCTCGATGGACGACCTCGGAGGCGCCCACGCCCATGCGAGCCAGAGTGGAGTCACCCACTTCGTCGCCTCCGACGACCGCGCTGCTCTCGAAGAGGTCCGTTACTTGCTGTCGTTCCTCCCTTCCAACAACATGGAGGTACCCCCGTTCTTCACCCCTCTCGATGCTGCGGACCGTATGGACGAGGATCTCACCACGATCATCCCCGACTCGCCGAACCAGCCATACAACGTCACCAATGTGATCGAGAGCCTGGTCGACGACGGTGAGTTCTATGAGGTGCACGAGCACTGGGCCGGCAACATCGTCGTGGGCCTTGCCCGCCTCGACGGGTACACGATCGGCGTCGTTGCGAACCAACCTGCGGTCCTCGCCGGGACACTCGACATCAACGCATCGGTCAAGGCTGCCCGGTTCGTTCGCTTCTGCGACGCTTTCAACATCCCCCTCGTGACGCTCGTCGACGTACCCGGTTTCCTTCCCGGAGTCGACCAGGAACACAACGGGATCATCAGACATGGGGCGAAGCTGCTCTACGCGTTCTCCGAAGCCACCGTGCCGCGGGTCACGGTGGTCATGCGCAAGGCGTACGGGGGTGCCTTCCTCGTCATGAACTCACGTGCCGTGCGCGCCGACGCTGTCTTCGCATGGCCCACCGCAGAGATCGCCGTCATGGGGGCCAAAGGTGCCGTCGATGTCATCCATCGCAGGGAGCTCGCCGCAGCCGAGGATCCTGAGCGTAAACGGGAGGAACTCGTCGCCGATTACGAGGATCGCTTCTCGAACCCCTACGTTGCAGCACAGTACGGCCTCGTCGATGACATC
>JAJRYI010000244.1 GCA_024275815.1 Actinomycetes bacterium
CGACTACGGGAACGCCAGAGTCAGAGCCATGCGGTCACGGATGCTCACAGACCAGGAGTTCGGAGAGCTCGTCGCAGCGAACACGCTCGAGCAGATCCTCGGTGTCCTCGACGACACGGAGTACGGCCCCGACGTCGAGGAAGCCATGACCAGATACCGCGGCCAGGAACGGTACGACCGCGCACTCTCGAGACACCTGGAGAGGACGCTGTCCGCCGTGAGGTCCTTCTACGACGGCGAAGCCGGCTCCGAGGTCGATCTCGTCCTGCTCCACCACGACATGGACAACCTCGTTGCGATACTGCGAGGCCAGGCACAGGTCCCTGGTTCTCTCGAGACGGCCGCGGTCGTCGTTGCAGCAGGGACGCTCGACCGTGCCTCCCTCGAGGAACTCGCGCGTCGGCCCGGCCTGCGCGAGACCATTGAACTCATGGTGACGTGGGGAGTGCCGTCACCCGACACAGCACGAAGCATCATGGACGCCTGGCCCGAGTACGAGCGAACCCGCAACGTCGGCGTGCTCGAACTCGCGCTCGTCTCCGCCTTCGCTGCCCGTATCGTCGACTCCCTCGACACACTCCCTGCTCATCTCGTCGTCCTGCTCGAGTCACGAATCGATGCCATCAACATCTTGACGACGCTGCGACGCCGTCGGGCAAGGATCGACGGCGAACCGATACCCCACCGGTCCGAACACCTCCCCGGCGGCCGCATCTCAGACGCTGTCCTGAAGATTGCCGAAACGGCGACCCCCCGTGACGTTGCCGCAATGATCACTACCAAACCGGTGCTGCCCGGCTGGGACGTTGCCCTCGAAGCGTGGGCGTCACACGAGCGCATCGACAGACTCGCAGACGAACTCGAAGCAGCGCGCACCCGGTGGGCGGTCGCTCTCTTGCACCGGGGTGATCCGCTGAGCGTCGACGTGCCGCTCGCCTACGTTGCTGCCAAGGAGAACGAGGTACGCAACCTGCGCCTCGTCGGGCAGGGACGTGCCCACGGTGTCCCGCCGGAGGAGATCGAGAGCCGGCTGGTGATCACATGAACCGAACAGCTGCACGCCTGGTGATCGTCGCGCCCCCCGAGCTGGTCCCGGGGTTCCGCCTCGCCGGCGTCTCGGTGATCGCCACCCATGACGCCCAAGACGCACAGGCTGTCGTCGAACGGCTCATCGCAGACGAAAAGGGTGTCATCGCCGTGTATCAGCCCTTCGTCGAAGCCTTCGATCCGGTGCTCTCCGATCGACTGGAGCGATCGGTTGCCCCTGTGGTCGTGGCGTACCCCGCCGGGTTGTCGATAGCCGAGCCCGAGGAGAGGAGGGCACGCATCCTCGGGATGCTGCAACAAGCCGTTGGCTATCACGTCACGTTCGGAAGGCAGGAGCCATGACGGTCACCGAACGTATCGCCGGACACGTCATACGGGTCACCGGCCCGGTCGTGGCTGCGACCGGACTCGACGAGGCCCGCCTCTACGACGTCGTGCTCGTTGGTGAACACGGCCTCGTGGGTGAGGTGATTCGACTCGAGCATGGCCGCTGCGTCATCCAGGTCTACGAAGACACCACCGCTCTCCGTGTCGGTGATCCCGTCATCGACACCGGTACACCACTCTCGGTCGACCTCGGACCCGGCCTACTCGGCAGCATCTTCGACGGTGTGCAGTCCCTCCTGACCCACAGCGCCGATGGAGACCCGCCCCTGTTCCTCGAGCGCGGCACCACTCGGCGTGCCCTCGATCCGCAACGACGCTGGGACGTGCACCATATGGTCGAGATCGGCGAAATCACAGAAGCGGGTGACGTCGTGGCGACCGTTGCAGAGACCGCTGCGCTCACCCACCGCGTCCTCGTCCCTCCCGGGGTCTCGGGCGAGATCACCCGACTCGGCCCACGCTCGGTCACGCTCGACGATCCGGTGGTGTGGATCGACGGCCATCCGATCTCACTACGGACCCGCTGGCCCGTGCGGACGCCCCGACCCGTGAGCAAGCGTCTCGATCCGAGTGTGCCACTCGTGACGGGGCAGCGGGTGGTCGACTCGTTCTTCCCCGTGGCTCGAGGTGGAACGGCAACGATCCCCGGCGGGTTCGGTACCGGTAAGACCGTTCTCGAGCAGGCCCTCGCCCGCTGGGCAGATGCCGACGTCGTCGTCTACGTCGCGTGCGGGGAGCGGGGAAACGAGATGGCCGAGTTGCTCGAGGAGTTCCCGAACCTGCCCGATCCTCGCGGCGGAGGCACGCTCATGGAGCGCACCATCGTCATCGTCAACACGTCGAACATGCCGGTCGCTGCCCGCGAGGCCAGCATCTATACGGGGATCACAATCGCCGAGTACTACCGGGACCAGGGATACGACGTTGCTCTACTGGCCGACAGCACGAGCCGGTGGGCCGAAGCACTCCGGGAGGTTTCGAGCCGTCTCGAGGAGCTTCCGGGCGAGGAGGGCTATCCGGCGTATCTACCGACCCGTCTCGCCGAGTTCTACGAACGGGCAGGAGCCGTTCGCCCACTCGGGCAACGGGAGGAGACCGGGTCCGTCACCATCGTTGCTGCCGTCTCGCCCCCGGGGGGCGACCTGTCGGAACCGGTCACCCAGCAGAGCCTCCGTCTTGCCGGAACGTTCTGGGCCCTCGACGTGGCACTCGCCCAGCGACGGCACTTCCCCGCCATCCACTGGAGCCGGAGCTACACCCTCTACGACCTGGGATCCTGGTTC
>JAJRYI010000245.1 GCA_024275815.1 Actinomycetes bacterium
AGGCCGAGACGCACGAGGGCATCGATCGTTCCCGGTCCGGGTCCGTGCAGCAGGCCGAGACCGATCTTGACCCCTCCAACGTAGGGAGCGACGCTGCGAGCCAACTCCACTGCTTCAGTGGCTGTGGGGAGGTCGAGTGCGACGATGATGGGGCTGTTCGTCTTTGCTACCACGGTTCGTACGCTCCCTTGAGTGATCGGATGGACTCGATGTCGTTGTCTTTGAGATACCTTGCAACACCTTTGAGGATCTTGTCTGCAATGCGGGGCCGTTGGAAGTGCGCCGTTCCGATCGCAACTGCATCGGCTCCGGCCAGGATGTACTCGATCACATGATCTGAATGTGACACGCCGCCACAGGCGACGATCGGGACGTCCGGCAGGTCGCGGGCCACCTCGAGGACGCAACGCACGATGATCGGACGTATCCCCGTCCCGGAGTAACCCCCGATGAGCCCCGACAGCGCCGGGCGCCGCGTGCGAACGTCGATGGCCGCACCCATGAGGGTGTTCGCGATGACGAGCCAGTCCGCCCCTGCGCTCATCGCTGCGTAGGCCACGGCAGATATCGGCATGGCATCTCCGGACAGCTTCGCTCCGATCGGGAGATCCGTAGCCGATCGCACCGCGTCGACCACGTCGCCGGTGACGTCGGCATCGAGGGCGAACGGGCGGCCATCGAGGTTCGGGCACGACAGATTGATCTCGATGCCCGAGACGCCCGCAGCCGGCATCTTGGCAGCGACTTCGCCGAATCCGGCGGGATCATGGGCGACGACACTCCCCCACACCGGCACCACCATGTCCCGGAACGGTTCGGAGACCTCTTCGATCCACACGTCGATACCCGGATTCTGGATACCGATGCCGTTGAGCATCCCGGCATCCGTGGTCGCCATCCTCGGCGGGACACGGCCGGGCCAGGGCTCGGGTGCCACGGATTTCGCCGTGACCGCACCGTAGCGCGACATATCGACCGTACGCCTGAACTCGACGATGGATCCCAACGTCCCGGATGCCCCGACGAGGGGCGAGTCGAGGATCACGGGACCGAGGGCCACGCTGAGGGGATCGATCATCGGTGCACCCCGCGATGGTGGTCCTGGAGTGAGGTCACCCTGTTCGGGTGCGATCGGGTGGTCTCAACCGATCGGGCAACGGCGAGTCCGCCTGCTGCGGTCGTCACGCTCGCGATGCCGTGGCGTGTGGCTGCCATACGGATGAGCTTCCCGTCTCCCCGGGCCTTGCCTCCTGCGGGCGTGTTGATCACGAGGTCGATCCGCCCCTCTTGGATCAGGCGCACGGGATCGTACGCCCCGTCTCCCACCTTGTCCACGCGCGTCGAGTGAATCGAGTGACGTTCGAGTTCATCTGCTGTGCCGTGCGTCGCGAGGATGCTGAAACCGAGATCGTGGAGGATCGTCGCGATCTCTGCGCCGAGAGGCTTGTCACGGTCGGCGAAAGAGAGAAAGACCGTTCCTGAAGTAGGTACGGTGTGGCCGGCTGCTCGCAGCGCACGAGCGTACGCTTCACCGGGGTTCTGACCGATCCCCATGACCTCGCCGGTCGCCCGCATCTCGGGGCCGAGCATCGTGTCCTCCCCCGAGAAGCGTGTCCAGGGAAGGACCGCCTCCTTGACTGCGGTCATCGCCAACTGCGGTGTGGATGCGGGAAGCACACCGGATGCCTGAAGATCCGATATCGACTCCCCCATCATCACTCTCGTCGCGATCTTGGCGAGGGGAACACCAGTTGCCTTCGAGATGAAGGGAACGGTGCGCGACGCCCGCGGGTTGGCTTCGAGCACGAAGACTTCATCGCCTTGAACCGCGAACTGGATGTTGATCAATCCGCGCACGATGAGGCTTTCGGCGAGCCGACGAGTGAGTTCACGGATCGTCGTGACGACCCCCGGTGACAGGTTGGGTGGAGGCACGATGCACGCTGAGTCTCCTGAGTGCACGCCCGCTTCTTCGACGTGTTCCATGATCCCCCCGATGTAGAGATCGACACCGTCGAAGACGGCGTCGACGTCGACTTCGGTGGCAGCTTCGAGGAATCGGTCGATGAGGAGCGGCGATCCCGATAGATCGACCTCACCTCCCGGTGTCGCGCCATAGAGTTCTGATAGGTAGGAGGAGAGTTCGTCGAGCGAGTAGATGATGCGCATCGCACGGCCGCCGAGCACGTAGGAGGGCCGCACGAGTGCGGGCAGTCCGATGCGCTCGACGACCCTGTGCGCCTCATCGAGGGACCTCGCTGTGCCGTGGGGTGGCTGTGGGATGTCTCGCTGGGAGCACAGGGAGGAGAAGCGTTCGCGATCCTCCGCAACGTCGATGGCGTCCGGGCGGGTGCCGGCGATCGGAACACCCGCGTTCTCGAGTGCCCCGGCGAGTCCGAGGGGGGTTTGGCCCCCAAGTTGAACGATGACTGCCTTGGGCTGTTCGACCGCCACGATGGCGAGCACGTCTTCTGTCGTGAGGGGCTCGAAGTACAGGCGTGTGGACGTGTCGTAATCCGTCGAGACGGTCTCGGGGTTGCAGTTGACCATCACCGTCTCGTATCCGGCTTCCTCGAGGGCGAACGCGGCGTGAACACAGCAGTAGTCGAACTCGATGCCCTGACCGATCCTGTTGGGTCCCG
>JAJRYI010000246.1 GCA_024275815.1 Actinomycetes bacterium
TCAATGTTCACACCGTGCGCGCGGCGTACGCACACCTGCGGGACGATGGACTCGTGACAATGCGGCGCGGTTCGCGCACGAGGGTCCGTGGCTACGACAGGGATCGCGCTTCGGCCGGCGTGGATCGCCACTCGAGCTTCACGATCGGGGTTCTCGTGCCTTCGTTCACCGACTACTACGCCGAGTACCTCGATGCGATAGCGAAGGCGGCAGAGCTCGAAGGGTGGCTTCCGGTCGTGTGCCAGACGAGTAACTACAACTCCAGCGTCGTGTCGAGGTACATGGATCAACTCTTCAGCCGGAACGTCGACGGGGTGATCGTGATCCACTTCGAGACACCGCGGGACGCTGCGACGATCGACGTCTTCGCATCCTCTGCTTCCCTCAGGCCCCTGGTCTTCGTCGACAGCGCTGAGTTCGGTGAGAACTCGAGGATCGTGGTTGATCGTGTCGCCGACGGACTCATGGCGACGCAGCACCTCATCGATCACGGCCATCGCCGCGTCGGGTACCTTGCACCTCCGGAATCGTGGAGTTCGACCTTGCGGCTGGGCAGGGGCTATCGCCGTGCCCTGGAGGAGGCCGGCCTGGCCTACGATGAATACCTGGTGGTTCATGCCACTGATTTCTCGCTCACTGCCGGAGCCAAGGCCGCAGGTCAACTCCTCCAACAAGAGGACCCGCCCAGCGCCATCTTCTGCGCTGGAGACATCCTCGCACTCGGTGCGACGAGCACCGTGCAGGCGTTGGGGATGAGTGTTCCACACGACGTCGCCGTCATGGGCTACGGGGAGATCTCGTTCGCGGCGCTCGCAGCACCTTCACTTTCGAGCATTCGTCTTCCAGCAACGGAGCTCGGCTACGAGGCGATCCGAACACTTCGCCGCGCTATCGACGACGGCAAACCGCAGCCCTGTGTCGCCATCGAGACGACCCTCGTCCCCAGGGAGTCCTGTGGATGTTCGTCGACTGGGCCACCACATGAGACCTGAACGAGGGAGATACAAGCCCTCGAAACAAGGAAGGAAGCGCATGAGATACAGAGAACACAGGGTCCGTTGGCTGATGCTCCTCGTCGTGACGGCGCTCGTGGTCGCGGCATGTGCAAGCGATTCGGAAACGGCGGCAGATTCGTCTGAACCGGTAGCGGTTTCTCTGAGGCTGCCCTGGTTCCCGAGTGCCCAGTTCGCGGGATCGTACGTCGCGCTCGAAAAGGGCTACTTCGCCGAGGAGGGCCTGGACGTCACGATCAACCCGGGTGGATTCGATGTCAACCCGATCACCCTCGTCGCTGCCGGCAGCGACACGTTTGGACTTCACGACACGAACTCCCTCGTCTTCGCCGCGGCAGAGGGGATTCCACTGATGACCGCCGCGACGTATCTGCAGAAGCACCCGGGGGCGATCATGGCCCTTGCTTCATCTGGGTACGAGACTCTGGATGATCTCGTCGGGGCAACCATCGGATTCCAGGAAGGAGGACCGTGGCAGCTGACCCAGGCAATGCTCGTCAAGAACGGCATCGATCCTGACTCCCTGAACCAGGTAGCCGTGGGGTTCGATCTGACACCGCTGTTCGAGGGAGACATAGACCTGTTGACGGTGTTTTCGACCAACGAACCGATTCTCGCCGAGATGCAAGGTTTCGAGA
>JAJRYI010000247.1 GCA_024275815.1 Actinomycetes bacterium
AGGGTGGCTACTCCGACGCCTCGGGCGTCGAGATCGAACCCGACGAGCTGATCGACTACCTCCGCACCCGCGCCGATGTCCGTGGCGGGTGGGTCAAGCTCATCGGTGACTGGCCCCGCAAGGGTGAAGGACCGGTGACGAACTACCCGGTCGAGTTGCTTTGCGAGGCTGTTGAGATCGTCCACTCCGCCGGTGCGCGAGTTGCGATCCACACGATGGCCCAAGCAGCGTCCGATGCGGTCGTCGCCGGCGTCGACTCGATCGAACACGGTCCGTTCCTCACGGCGGACGACATCCGTCGGCTCGGTGAGTACGGCGGCGTATGGGTTCCAACAGTCGTCAACATGATCAAGTTCGCCAAGCTCCTGGGACACGAGTCGACCGGCGGCCGGATGTTCCTCGAGGGTCTCGAGAACATGCGCGACAACCTTCCCCTCGCCGAACAACTCGGTGTCACCGTGCTTGCAGGAACCGACATGGCGGTCCCCCATGGCGACGTCGCACAGGAGGCGTTGCGCCTGAAGGAGTACGGCCTCTCGGATCGAGCCGCGGCACGAGCGACATCGACGGATGCCTACGAGCACATCGGCAAGGACGACGCAATCAGCCCAGGGGAGATCGCAGACGTCGTGTTCTTCGAGGAGAACCCGTACCACGACGTCTCCACACTCGTACATCCGAAACTGATCATCCACCGCGGCCGCATCGTCAACGATCAGCGATGACCACGCTGTACCGATACGACGCGGGGCGTTTCACACCGACAGACCTCGTCACGGGACCGTGGGATCCAGAGCACTGCCACGGCGGCCCACCGTGTGCACTCCTCACCCACGGGATCCACTCCGTGTGTCCCGACATGGCGATCTCACGCATCACGTTCGAGATCATGCACCAGATTCCGAAGAAGCCCGTCACGATCCGAACCGAAGTGATCAGGGGAGGCAAACGCGTCCAGCTCGTACGCGGCGACCTGATCGGGGAAGACGGGCGACCATACCTCACGGCCCATGCCTGGCTGATGCGGGTCGATCCTAGAGCAGCCCCCCTCAAGCCTCATCAGGGTCCGGTGCCGCCGCCACCCGACTCCTGCCAACCGTTCACGTTCCGGGTCCGCGACACCCCGGATATCTTCGATGCCATGGAAGGGAGATCTGCAATGGGTGTCCCCTTCGCCGGCAGCCCGGCTACCGCGTGGATCCGCCAGAGCGTTCCGCTGGTCGAAGGGATGGACACTTCCACGTACGCCAAAGTGGCGTTTGCCGCCGACTCTGCCAACGGGATCGCACGGCTCGCACCCTTCGAGGATCTGCTGGCGATCAACACCGATCTGACCATCTACTTCGCCAGGCCACCGATCGGAGAGTGGGTCGCTATCGAGGCTTCTACGATTTCTTTGGGATTGGGGCTAGGCATGACGGACTCCTTGGTATACGATGCGTCAGGATTCGTAGGTAGATCGAATCAGTCGATCTACCTGGACACCTCGTGATTCTCGGGAACCCTTGAACCGTTTAGAGCGTCTATTACGTATCCAGCCCAAAAGGACCCCCCGCCTTTGGGAGCATCCGTGCCAATCGCTTCGATGCCTCAAGGACCAGGACGACATGTGAAGGAATTCACAACATGACAGCACGAACCGTATCACTCTCACCGACCGAGGTAGGCGACAGCCTGACTACCTACCTTGG
>JAJRYI010000248.1 GCA_024275815.1 Actinomycetes bacterium
TCATCTGCGTACTCGTTCCAGCGGTACCCAACGTGTGCCCGTATCCACTCGAGTGACAGTTCGGGCCTCGCCTTGAACGCTGAGTACGCCTTCTTGACGAGGTCGAGGTTCTCGACTGGACCCGTCTTGCGCTTCCATCCCCGCCGTTCCCACCCTGCTGCCCACTCGTTGATGGTGCGCACAGCGAGGTTCGAGTCCGAGTACACCGTTGCCTCCGTTCCAACGGGAACGAGGTCGACGGCGTTGATGAGCGCCGTCAACTCCATCCGGTTGTTCGTCGTCTCTCCCCCGTACCCGTACGCCTCCGCAACGATCTCGTTGTAGACGACGTACACGGCTCCCCATCCACCTGGACCCGGGTTGGGAACGGCACTGCCATCGGTGAACACTCCCGTCGACGGATCCAGAGCAGAGACAGGCTTCTTTGCCGAAGGCTTCGAGACTGCACCCTTTTCGTCCTTACACGCAAGGCACAGCTTCGGTACCCATCCAGGGAATCGATCGATGACGGCCGACGAAAGCGAGAACGTCGTCTCACAGCGCGTACAGGTGAAATCGGGCATGAGGGAACAGTAGACAACAGATGTCAGACAACAGATGTCAGACGGGATCTGTTGTCTGTGCTCTGTTGTCTGACGCTCACAGTCCCGGGGCGGTCCCGATCCCGGTCGCGAGTTTGAAGTCTCTCGGGGACGTCACGAACGAGAGGGCGTCCGAGAATGAGATGTCTCCGGCTTCGTACCTCTCTGTGATCGACTGATCGAACGTCTTCATACCGTAGAACGCCCCCTCGGCGATCGTCTCGAACAACTCCGGCATCTTTTCGGCATCGACGAGGTGTTCGCGAACAGATTCGGTGTTGAACAACATCTCTACTGCGAGAACCCTTCCGGGACCCTCGATCTTGGGGATGAGCCGTTGTGAAACGATCGCACGCAGCGTCGTGCCGAGCATCTGACGGACCCTGCGCTCGAGGTACGGAGGGAAGCTGTCGAGGATCCGGTGCACCGTCTCGACCGCATCGATCGTGTACATCGTCGATATCACGAGGTGGCCCGTCTCTGCCGCAACGAGGGCAGCCTCCATCGTCTCGGTATCGCGCAACTCTCCGACGTAGATGACGTCCGGGTCCTGCCGTATGACCGATGCCATGCCCTCGGCGTATGAGGGGGTGTCGACACCGACCTCTCTCTGGGACACGATCGCTTTCTTGTCTCTGTGGAGAACCTCTATCGGGTCCTCGATCGTGATGATGTTCACGCGGCGGCTGGCGTTGATGTGGTCGATCATCGCTGCACAGGTCGTCGTCTTTCCCGCACCGGTCGGGCCCGTGACGAGGATCAACCCGTCACGCTCGTCGCACGCCCGGGCAACGGGTTCCGGGAGTCCAAGGTCGGGGAACGTCGTCGAGGAACGGGCGACAGAGCGAACGACGAGGTTGACCGAACCGCGCTGGCGGTAGCTGTTGACACGGAACCGACCGAGGCCCGATTCGCCGTACGCGAAGTCGAGATCCGACGTCTCGGACGCTCTCCCTTGAAGGTGGTCCGGAAGGAGGTCGATGAGTAGCGATTCGGTCTGTTCCGGGGTGAGCGGTGGAAGTTCGGCGATGTGCAGTGTGCCATCGATCCGGTACGCAGGAGGCGATCCCACCTTGAGATGCAGATCGGATCCGTGTATCTCGACGAGTTTGCCGAGAAGTTCTCCGAGCGTCGGGATCTGGTCTGACACGTGTCCTCCGGGTTGATTCACCAAGAACAGGTATCGGCCGGTCCGCGAACTCCCTTGACCCCTATCGCTCCTGGCTCACGAGTGGATCTCTGCTAGGCGAGGTCCCAATAGCGTCCGACTCTCTCCACCACGAGATCGACGATCCTGCCTGCGGACCCATCGATGACACTCGGCCACTGCGCCTCCTGCCCGCCACCAAGCGCACCCTCGACCGTTGCCTGGGAGGCCGTTGCGAGAGCATCGAGGTCGTAGCCTCCCTCGAGAAAGGCGACGATGCGTTGCGGGGAAACTATCTCGGCGAGTGCTCCAGCCATCGCCCGATAGTCATCCGATTCGAGGCGGAGACCGCCAAGGGGGTCCAGTACGTGTGCGTCGTAGCCGGCACTCACCAGGATCCAATCCGGCGCGAACTGTTGTACGACGGGAACGACGATCCGGGCGAACGCTGCAAGATAGTCGGCGCTCGACGTCCCACCCGGGAGGGGAATGTTCACGGTGGTTCCCTCTCCTTGACCTACCCCGGTTTCGGTGAGCCATCCCGTCCCCGGGTAGAACGGGAACTCGTGAAGGGACACGTACAACACCTCGGGTTCCAGCCAGAACGAGTTCTGTGTTCCATTTCCATGGTGAACATCCCAGTCCACGACCGCCACGCGATGCCCCTCACTGCGTAGATAGGCGGCAGTGACGGCGATGTTGTTGAAGAGACAGAACCCCATCGCCTGATGGCGTTCGGCGTGGTGGCCCGGGGGACGAACAGCGACGAACGCGGTCGTTGCCTCGCCCCGAGTGAGGGCGTCGACGGCGTACGGTCCTGCCCCCGCCGCGTGAAGTGCAGCAGTCCACGAAGCAGGCACGGCGTACGTGTCCGGGTCGAACGATCCCCCTCCCTCCTCACAGAACCGCCGCACCTCCTCGACGTACGATGCGTCGTGGATCTCGACGAGCAATCGTGGATCGACCTGTGGGGCCTCCCTATCCACCACGCCGCACTCCAGCCGATGCAGACCCGACATGGTTGCGGTGAGGCGTTCCCTTCGCTCCGGGTGCCCGCGGGGGACACGATGAGTGAAACCGGATTCGTGGGAAACGAGGAGGAGAGTCATGGTCCGATTCTGCCATGCGCCGGGCATATCGCGATCGGGGGTACATTACGGGGTGCGTGGCAGAACTCCGGGAGAGGGCATGGCACTAGCCGACACCCCACAGCGTGTATTCCAGAGAGGCACATGGCCGGGGCCCATCTCGCTTCGGCGCGGTTGGGCACGAGCCGAAGCGCGCCCGTGGAACGACGCCGTCGACGACGCGACCCTGCGTCTCGTGCGAGGGGGAACCGGCTTCATCGACGCGTGTGTCCAGCGACTCACACACCTCGGGGCACCGTCGGTGTACTCATCGCCTCTTGCACCTTCTGCACGCAAACCGTGGGAGTCCGCCGGGTTCGTCGAGTTCCTCGAGCTGGCACTCATGCGGCTCGCCCTCGAACCCCCGGTTCCGGCCCCTTGCCACCTCGTCGTTCGCGACGACGACTACGACGTCGACCAGATGCTCTCGATAGATCGGGCAGCGTTCGATCCGTTCTGGCGATTCGACCGAACGGCCCTCGTCGAATCCACCCAGGCAACGTCGAAGTCCTCTGTCTTCGTCATCCGTGACGGTGATCTCGGTATCACGGGGTACGCCGTCGTTGGATACGGCCACGCGATCTCCTACCTCCAACGAGTCGCTGTGGACCCGAAGTGGCAAGGCGAGGGGATGGGTCGGAGCCTTGTGCGCGCAGCTGCACGCAGTGCACGCAGGCACGGATCCAAAGCGCTCCTCCTCAACACGCAACGCGACAACGAACCGGCCCTCGGTCTCTACGAGGCTGAGGGGTACGTCCAGCTCCCTGAATCCCTCGCCGTCCTCAAAGCGGGGTAAGACGTGCCTCCGAGACTCCCCGACCGATACCGGCTGAACATCCGGCTCGGAAGCGACGGGGACATCGAGGAGTGGCTCGCCAAGGACGAGCGCCTCGACCGCCCGGTGTTGATCCGATATCTCGCCCCCGAGTCCTCCCCGCAACGCAGAGAGTCGTTCCTCGACAAGGTCCGCGCCGCAGCTGCCCTCACCGAGATACACCTCCAACGTGTTTTCGCCGCAGGGGACACCGCTGCGTCCGCCTACTCGGTCTCTGAGTGGGATGGAGGCGTCACTATCGAGGACCGGATCAACGCTGGAGAGGCGCTCCCGATGGATGAACTCCTTCCCAATGCATCCGGCTTGTGTCTCGCACTGGCGAAGTTCCACGACAACGGTGGGCTTCACGGGGCTATCGATACATCCGCCATTCACTACTCCGCAGCACACCCGGTCAAGCTCGGTGCGTTCGGACGTGAACCCCGCTGGGAGGAACCATCGGAGGACACGAAAGCCCTCGCTGAGGTGCTTCGGGCAGCAATCACCGGGTCCCACGATGCCGGGACGATGCCATCGACAGTCATCGACGGCCTCCCTGAAGCGGTCGACGACGCGCTCGCTGCGGGTATCGCCGGCACCCTCGATGCTGCCGGTCTCGCGAACGTTCTCGCATCGACGGAGTATCTGCCTCCCGAAGAACCCGAACCGGCGAAGCCCTGGAAGATGCTCGGCGTGTTCGCCGCGGTGGCAGCAGCGATCGCCCTCCTCGCCGCGATCGGTCTTGCAGCCGACTTCGATCCGGACTCTCCCTTCTTGTACCCCGTTGCAGGGGAGCAGCCCTCTCCCCCCGTCACCGCTCCGATCGTCATCGAGGAGCCCGAGGGGACAGATGTACTGCCCGCGACTGCACTTGTCTACGACCCCCTCGGGGATGGCACGGAAAGCGACGACACGGTCGGCAACGCTGTCGATGGTGACCGGTCCACTTCGTGGTCGACCGAGGCGTACTCACGACCCATACGAGACATCAAGGAAGGGGTGGGGATCGTCCTCGACGTCGCCGGCACCCCCGGCGCCGTGTACATCACCGGTACCTCCGGCACGACCTATCTGATCGGTTGGTCCGATACCGTTCCCGACGACCCGGGTGCATGGGAGCACATTGCGCGTGGAACGCTCCAGGCAGCTGAGGTGCGTATGCAGCTTCCCGTCCGTGGGGGTGGACTCTGGCGCCTGTGGCTCACCGACCTTCCTGAGCAACAGGACGGGTCCTATCGCGCGGAGATCCGCGATGTCTCGTTCACTCCCTGATACACCTCCAGACACGTATCTCCCTACGCTCCCGGGAACATGACCGACAGGGCACACCTCGACATCGAGTTGATCGACCGCTATCTCAAAGGCGACATCGACGCGTTCAACGAACTCATGGATGCCCACGAGGATCGTGTATTCGCTGTATGCCTGCGTATGTTGCGTGACAGGGAGGCAGCGCTCGACGCAACGCAGGACACCTTCCTCACGGTCTTCCGCAAGGCGGACCGCTACCAGGCCAGGGCGGCCTTCTCGACCTGGCTCTACCGTGTAGCCGTCAACACCTGCTACGACCACCTCCGTCGTGCGAAACGCAAGCGCACGACCAGCATCCCGGAGGGACACGACAGCCCGGATCCCTCGACGGAGAGCCTGCTCGAAGCCGTCGAGGTTCGCCCCGATATCGAAGATGCCCTCGCCGAGCTCAGCCCCGATTTCAGGGCTGCGATCGTGCTCGTCGATCTCGGGGGCATGTCGCTTGAACAAGCGAGCGATACCCTCGAAGTACCGGTCGGAACCATCAAGAGTCGATTGTTCCGGGCCCGCAAACAACTATCTCAAAGTCTCGGGAACCTGAAGCCCCCCGACAAGCATCCAAACGGGGA
>JAJRYI010000249.1 GCA_024275815.1 Actinomycetes bacterium
AGGACGATCGTGAGCGAAAGGCCCCCGAGGAAGAACGAGCCGGGAACATCCACGAGAGATTCGGAGGAGACGACGAACGCGACGACGGTCGTGAAGAGCACGGTTGCAAGCCAGCCGAAGAGGTACTTGCGGTTGGCGGCACCCTCTCCACCGAACGTCGGTGCAGCAAGGGAGAAAAGTGCAAGTGCCAGGAGCAAGAAACGAATGACGAACGGCATCGAGATCGCGAACGAGACGAACGACACGACGAGGAGCAACGCACCGACGATCCTCCCGATCTCACCGATCTTGGGTCGCGATACGAAGGCGACGATCAACCAGCCGGCGACGGAGAAGCCGACGAACACCGGCAGGTAGAGCGACGTCAGCTTCGAGATGTTCAGGTCGGGGTCCCGGAGAACGATCAGGAGCAGTACGGGGAAACTCAGCAGCCATAGGGCGGTGAGGGTCCCTTTGATGGCACCACTCGATGACTTCGCCCCGAGGAGTCGGAAGAGGACGTACACGATCGCTGCGAGGGCGAAGATGATCGTCCAAGGGCCAGCGGTCGAGGTCGCGATCGCTTGCCGAACGATGATCTGTGCGCCATCGGCGTCGCGACCCGGCCACGGAACCTCAACGGTCCAGATGACAGCAATGAGGATCGCCATGCCGATCCCGATGAGACCCATGACCGGGAGGATCGGTTCCTTGGCTCGATCACCGGTACGGGTCCTCAACGCCCATCCGATGGCGATGAACACGATGCCCGCAACGATCCATGTGATCTTTCCAGACGATGAAAACGGCGAGAGGAGTCCACCGAGGATGGCCCCTCCACCGAAGCCTATGAGGCCCCGCCCGACGTTTCTCGGCTCCGCCATCCCGCCGATGTTCCACACGGCGAACGAGGCAGCAGCAAGGACGATGATGAACCCGACACTTCCCCATACCCGCCACAGATCGGTGCTCGGATAGGCCTGAACCATCAACAGCTTCATGTTGAAGGTCACGGCGTCCCATCGGGCCCCCGGATCGAAGACGAATGCGAGGAGGCCTTTGTAGGAGAACAGGACAACGACGGTCGCGACGATCGTCATGACGGAGCTCGCCGGGGTCGAGAACAGGTTGTCCTTCATCCAGATCCGCACACCCTTCGGGGGTGGTTCTGGTGCGAACTCGAGTTCTGGTGCAGTCATCACATCTGACATATCAACGCTCCACCAGCATCATCTTGCGGTTGTAGTAGTTGACGATCGACGATATCGAAAGGCTCATCGTGACGAAGAACGCCATCCAGATGATCACGACAGGGAGAGACTGGCCGGTCTGGTTGATGACCGTGAAACCGACGGCGACGATGTCGGCGAAAGCGACGGCGAGACCGAGTGACGTGTTCTTTGCGAGGTTGAGGTACTGGTTGCCCATCGGGGGAAGGATGATCCTGAAGGCCTGAGGGAGGATGATCAGCCGGAGGTACTGAGAGCGACGGAGCCCCATGGCCTGTGCCGCCTCGGTCTGGCCCTTCGAGACTGCAAGAATGCCGCCACGCACGATCTCGGCAATGAACGCCGCCGTGTAGAGGGTCACACCCGTCCAGATCGCGAAGAACGGGACCGTGACGACCATGCCGGTGTCGGCGAACTGGGGGATTCCTGCACCCTTCAAGACAACGGCAGGCTTCGAGCACACCAAGGGGCCACCCTCGCGAACGACACCCTGCGTCGCATCGACGATGGTCGTGACCTCCCCGCTGAAGGCAGCCGAAAGCCACCCGAAGAAGTTGCCGAAGCCTGTTCTGATCAGCTCGGCGACCGTCTCCGTGTCCCCTGCAACGGTCTTGATCGCGAACTCGCCGATCACGAACGCGGCGACTGCGATCGCGATCCCGGCGAACCCGGTGAAGATGACACGGAACCAATCGTCGTCTGTCATCTTCCCGAAGCCAGCGGGGGTTCTCCTCGACTCGAAGAAGTTGCGGATCCACCACGCCGCGCTGATTATCGCAGCGATCGCCACGACGATCGGGAACACGATCGGTGGCAGAGCATCCACGAAGGATTCGATCGCTCCGAACACGTACTGCATGAATCCGAGCAGGGGCCAGGCGAACCAGCCGATGATGGCGAACAGCAGGACGATGCCGAACCAGTACCGTCCACCATGCCCGAGGTTCCCCGTCTCCTCCTGGTAGGCCTTGCGTCGCCGTGCCACGTAGCGGCCGACGAAGAAACCGACGATCACGAACACCAGCCACGGGAGCCAGCCGAGTCCTGGGAAGACCCACGCGTAGGCGAACCCCTTGTTCGATGCCTTGAACATGAACTCACCGACGTCGTCGGCGGTCAGTGCGGGAAGGGTGACTGCGATCGCCGACCAGAAGAAGATCTGGACGAGAAGAGGGATGTTGCGAATCGTCTCGATGTAGACGGTTGCGAGCTTGTTGACGATCCAGTTGCTCGAGAGACGACCGATACCGATCAGCGTTCCGAGGATCGTGGCGGCGATTATGCCGGAAATGGCGACCCGCAGAGTGTTGACGATACCGACGAGGAGTGCCCGAGCACCACTGTCCGGGTTGATGTCGATACCCTCGCGCAGCTGCACACCAGTCGGTGAGGACAGCCAATTCCAGCCGAAGGAGATATCCGATTGGGCGAAGTTGGTCAGCGCCTGAGATACCAGCAGAGCGAACAACGCGACGACGAGAGCAAGGACGAAGAGCTGTGCGGACCACTTGAGAAAGGTGGCGTTGCGCCACAGCGGCGTCTTGGTCTGTTGTCGTACCTGGACCGTCACGTCCGAGCCTTCCTCCTACCCACTACTACGGGCATGATCGCGTCTCCTGGCGGCACACTAGACAGATGTGTGTGCACTTTGCGAGGAAAAGGGACGAAAAATCGCTGTCGGCCATCGGCCATCGGCATGCGGATCCGCTCGAAGAGCGACCGGATCACGACGATCCGCCTGTTGTGCTCGATGCTGGAATCGGGACGTTGACGCCACACGCCAAAGGGGCGCCCCGGAGGGCGCCCCTTTGGCGTTAGTCGGTTGCTAGCTCAGTTAGCGTGCCGGCGGTGCGTAGATCAGACCACCGTCGTACCACTGCATGTTGTACGAGCCTTCACGCTCGAGCTTCAGCGGTCCGGTGAGGTTCTTCTCGAACAGCTCACCGTAGGAGCCAACCTGCTTGATGACCTGGTAGAACGCATCAGCGCTCAGACCCATGGTCGTCTGCAGTTCACCCTCGCCGCCGAAGAGGCGACTGAGTTCCGGCGTTGCATCCATCTTGTCGTCGACGTTCGCGGACGTCACACCATTCTCATCTGCGATGAACGTGGCGAACACAGTCCACTGAACGATATCGAGCCACTGGTCATCGTTCTGACGAACGACAGGACCGAGGGGCTCCTTGGAGATCGGTGCGGACGGGAAGATGATCCAGTCTGCTGCACCCTCGGTACCTGCGGCTGTCTCAGCTGCACGGTTACCGAAGAGACCCGAACCGTCCGTCGTGACGAGGTCACACGTACCGGCCTTGAACTTCTCCATCGCCTCCGGGAACGTCTCGACGGTCTCGAGCGTGATCGTCACGCCTGCGACCTGAGCGCCCTCAGTGATGTTCTTCTCGGTCGTCGTACCGGCGTTCGTGCAGACCGTTGCTCCGTCGACAGCTTCGAAGCCGCTGTCGGCTGTGAGGCCAGGCAAGGTCGCCGGGTTACCCATGAGCTGCTGACCGTCGTAGTACGTCGTTGCGACGAACTGCATGCCGATGTCGGTGTCACGGCTCTGGGTCCAGGTCGTGTTCCTGATGAGAACATCGATCTCGTTGTTCTTCAGGGCCTCGAACCGCTCTGCGGCCGTGAGGGCACGGAACTCGACAGCGTTCGCATCTCCGAGTACGGCTGCAGCCACTGCACGGCAGTAGTCAGCATCGAACCCGGTTGCGCTTCCGTCGGCCTGCGTCTCGGAGAATCCGACTGCGGAGCCAGATACACCACAGACCAGCTTTCCACGAGCCTGTACAGCTTCGAGTGTGCTTCCACCGTCGCCTTGGCCTGTATCGCCGCCGGGTGCAACAGTGGTCGTTGCTCCCTCACCTGCGGTCGTCGTTGTTTCTTCGCCATCACCCGAGCTCGCACACGCTGCGGCCACAAGGGCGAGGACTGCAAAGAGCACAGCAAGTCGCTTAAGCATG